>JANOOA010000094.1:0-2770 GCA_031421115.1 Gammaproteobacteria bacterium
GCGCACCGCTTATCAACTATTGTCGACGCCGACCAGATTCTAGTGATGGAACATGGCCATGTGGTAGAGCGTGGCACGCACAGCGCATTACTGCAACAGGGGACGCTCTATGCGCGCATGTGGGCTTTGCAGCAGCAGGAGCGTAGCAAAGAAATTGCGGTCAACTCTATCGAGCCATTTTTGACTGTAAACTAATGCGGGCACCAAAAAAGCATTATGCTTTTTTCAAGCGATAAGCCAATCCCCCCTGATAACGCACGGTTTCAAAAAAATCCACATACCCTGACACTGATTCAGAAGCTCCCAGGAGCAAATATCCACCTGGTTCCAATACCTGGGAAAATCGCGTAAGAATTTCCCGCTTTAATTCGGCAGAAAAATAAATCAGCACATTTCGACAAAAAATCACATCAAACTTTCCCAGCACATGATAATCTTTTTTCATCAGATTCATCTCTGCAAAAGTAATGCGCTTACGTATTGCAGGCTTAACTTGCCATGCCTTGCCTTTAATATCGCCGGCCTTGCCTTTAATGTCACCAGCCTTGCCTTGGACATCAAAAAAATGCTTCTTGCGCTCATCGGACAAGCCACGCGCCAAGGCCATGGCATCATATACACCCTCCTTGGCATCCTTAAGCATAGACGCTGAAATATCCGTAGCAATAATTTGTACGTCGCTCAACAAACTACCCGGCTTGGCTTGCAGATATTCATGAATTATCATACTCATCGAATACGGCTCTTGCCCTGACGAACACGCTGCCGACCAGATGCGCACCGGGCGAGTGCGTGGACCAGACAATTCTGGCATGATATGTGATTTAAGTATTTCAAAAGGAAAATTATCACGAAACCACAATGTCTCATTGGTGGTCATGGCGTCGACGATGCGTTCACGCAAGCCGGACTTCGTGTCGCGCTTAATACGCTCCATAAGCTCCCCAATGGAGCCTAGCTCCATTTCAGCGACTAAACCACCCAGGCGACTATCAACCAGATACTGCTTGTTATCACCCAATGCGATGCCGCTCGCGGACTCAAGAAATTCACGAAACTCCTGATATTCAGTGTAAGTAATAGATTGATTTACCACATATATCCCCGAATTTTATGTCGCAATAGCAGACCGCTGCCACAGATAGCGGCCACTTCCGGCATCCTCGGCAACCGCTCCCTGCATTGCTCTACCTCCCGCATCCATGCGGTCGTACCTCCATGCACAGCGGAAGATAGAGCAGTTGCCGGATGCGCACAAGTGGCTGATGTCCTCACAGCAACATTATTGATGCCGTGAGGAATCTAAAATAAGATAATAATCCTCAAAAAATCAGACACGCGGTTCATTTTAAAGCCACCGCTTTCAGATCAAATGCTTTAACACTGCCTTTGCCAAATCATCTGCACTGAATTTTGCAATGAACTGACTGGCTCCGACCCGCTTCACCATCGCGTCATTAAACACCCCACTTAAGGAGGAATGTAGCAAAACATAAATATCTTTCAGGTGTTCATCTTTTCTGATTTCAGTAGTCAGTGTATAACCATCCATCTCTGGCATCTCAATATCAGATATCACCATGCTCAGGCGCTGCAATAACGGGTCTTGATTTGCAACCCAGGTTTTAAGTATTTCAAGCGCCTCTCTGCCATCCATAGCCAGCGTAGATGAAACATTGATTTGATCAAGCGTACGTTTTATTTGATTGCGCGCCACACTCGAATCATCAACCACCAGAACATGCGGTTGCACGGTAGCGCTTGGAGCCGTGTCAACCACACTGCTTGAAACATCCACCGCGCAATGGATGACCTCTGAAAAAACCTTTTCCACATCCAGAATCTCAATCATCTGGTCGCCGAACTGCGTTACCGAAGTCAAATAATTACCAGACCCCACACCCTTGGGTGGCGGCTTGACAGCTTCCCATTTCATGTTAATAATTCGCTCTACGCCTTTGACCATTAAGCCTTGCACAAAGCGATTATATTCAGTCACGATCACAAAACATTGGCTGGCATCACCCAGTGACCGGCCACCAATGGCCAGAGACAAATCAATAACCGGCAAAGTTTTGCCGCGAATGCTCGCCACACCGCAGATCGACGAGTGAGCTTTAGGTAAGTGTGTCAAGTGGGGGCAATGCATCACCTCACGTACCTTAAACACATTAATCCCGAAAATTTGGCTGCCAGACAAGCGAAACAACAGCAATTCCAGGCGATTCTGCCCCACCATCTGGGTACGTTTATCAACATCTTCCAAAACACTCGACATGGCTCTCTCCCTACGTGTACTCGCTTCTAAAGACTATCGGCAAACAGAGAAGATCCTTAACCCCCATATTCTTACCGGGAAACATGGCTCGGTAATTGCATAAATTAAATTCATGACATACTCTATAAAGTCAGGATTATTCTTATTGCTGGCGACAGTCTCGCCTACCCATGCCGAGACCTACCAGCCTTTATCGTCCATCCACGATGCTGCTCAAGCCTTCGCCATGCAGCACACCCGTGGCGGGCGCGTGGAAGTGGATGCGGGCACGGTTGATCCCCGCCTGAAGCTTCCCCTCTGCACGGATGCCTTACAGGCATTTCTGCCGCCGGGGGCGCGCGTTGGGAGTATCAGCAGTGTCGGCATCCGCTGTCAAAAACCCAAGCCGTGGTCTCTTTACGTCCCGATGCGCGTCAAAATTTTTACGCACGTAATCACTGCCAGCCATCCCCTACTATCCGGTAGCCGCATCAGCCCTGGCGATTTTCAAAT
>JANOOA010000095.1:0-11311 GCA_031421115.1 Gammaproteobacteria bacterium
GCCATGGATGCGGCCCAGACGTTTGAGCATTTCGGCGTCAAAGCTTTGGATGCCGAGCGACAAACGATTGACGCCGAGGGCGCGAAATTCACGGAACTTGCCATATTCCCACGTGCCGGGGTTGGCTTCCATGGTGATTTCAGCGGTTGGCTTGCAGGGCAGTCGGGCGCGCACTTCTGACAGCAGCCGGTCAATACTGGCCGGGGAAAACAGGCTAGGCGTGCCGCCGCCGATAAAGATGCTATCAATGGATCGCCCCCACACCGAGGGCAAATCCTGCTCCAGATCGGCGATTAGCGCCGTAATGTAGTCAGCTTCGGGAAGTTGCTGTTGCCGAGCCTCATGGGAGTTGAAGTCGCAATACGGGCATTTGCGCACACACCACGGAATGTGGATGTACAGCGATAATGGCGGTAGTGCGGTGAAGTTAAACATGGATTTTCGTCAGTGTATGCTTTTAAAGTGCTGTATTGTGACACTGGATAATGTTACATGGAAACTGTTTTTTTGTTGTAAATCAAGGTAAAGTGAGTACCATTGCCGACATGGTGGTTATTGTTCTGGTATAATGAATGATATTTGCACGATCGAGTAGGGTATACGGAAATGTCTCTATTTTTCATTTTATATTAAATAATTGAAAAATAAAGGAAAATGCGATTTTTTAGTTGCTTTTGCTGGTAAAGTGCTCCTGCATTTCCAGTACTTCCGCCATCCATGGCGGTCGCGCGTCACGGAACTCGTCATTACGGGGGTTTGGGCGTTTTGCCTAAAGAAGGCATGAACGGTGGAGGCGTAAACGGTGTTGATAAAAATATTGGTGACCAGTTTAATAGTAGGCCTTTCCCTGATTTCTGCAAGGCCGACCATGGCAGTGGCGACCGTGACTTCTGCAAGCGCGCCTGCTGTGCCCTCTGGGGTCGCTGCGGTGAAGGCCAAAGCCCCTGTTTCCAAGTCGATGGTGCGTAAGGCTAAGAAGGCTACTCATCGCGTCTTGAAGCAAAAAAAGTTGATTGTAAAGCGCCGCAGCAGCTCTGCGCGTTTGATGACGCGCGATGGCCTGCCGATTTTACGTTCGTCCATGGCGCTGGTGATTAACCAGGAAGATGGCAGCGTGATCTACGCCAAACGCCCCTCCGTTAAAAGCCCGATTGCGTCCCTGACCAAGCTGATGACCGCCATGGTGGCCGTGGATGCGAACTTGCCGCCGGATGAACTGGTCGCGGTAACGCAAGATGACATTGATACTCTGAAAGGCACCAGCTCCAGACTCAAAGTGGGCGCCACGTTAAGCCGCCAGGCCATGCTGCATCTGGCGCTGATGGCGTCGGAAAATCGCGCGGCATCCGCCTTGGCGCGCGCCTACCCGGGTGGCACCCCGGCTTTTGTCGCCGCCATGAACCAAAAAGCCCGTGATCTGGGTATGGCGCAAACCCATTTTGTTGACTCCACGGGGTTGAATGCTGGCAACCTCTCCACGGCCGAAGACCTGGCCAAGATGGTGAGTGCATCGTACGAATACCCCATGATTCGCCAGCTCAGCATTTCACAGTCATACGAAGTTATGCTGGATGATTACCGCAGACCCATTCACTTTGGCAATACCAATGCACTGGTCAAGAGTGATGCGTGGGATATTGGCCTGAGCAAAACCGGCTACATCAGCGAAGCCGGACGCTGTCTGGTGATGCAGGCGCGCATTGCGCAGCAGGCCGTGATTATCGTACTGCTGGATTCCCAGGGCATGCGCAGTCGTCTGGGTGACGCAAATCGGCTAAAGCAATGGATAGAAGCCAAGTCGTTACGCGCTGCCAGCAATAAATTGGCCAAGCTGTAATCCGTCACTTTAGGAGTTTGTAGTTAAAAAAGGCGCGGGAGGTATGCCCTCCCGCGCCTTTTTTATTGGTGCGCTCCTAGAGCCGTCAGCAATTGGCGCAATGCCTGCCCACGGTGGCTGAGATTGTTTTTGACCGCTGGTGGTAATTCTGCCGCCGAGCAGTTATGGGTGCGCACAAAAAACACTGGATCGTAGCCGAAGCCCTGTGTGCCGCGCGGTTCAAATAGAATGCGACCTTCCCAGGTGCCTTGGCAAATAATGGGCGTAGGGTCGTGGGCGTGTTCCATATACACCATCAGGCATTGAAATCGCGCAGTGCGGTGTGCCGTCGGTACATCAGCGAGCGCGGCCAGCAGTTTTGCAAGGTTATCATTGTCCGACGCATCTATGCCTGCATAGCGCGCCGAATAAATGCCCGGCGCGCCGTGCAGCGCGTCCACTTCCAGACCTGAGTCATCGGCGATGGCTGGCAACCCGCTGTGGGCGGCGGCATGGCGCGCCTTGAGTAGGGCATTTTCAACGAAGGTGAGGCCAGTTTCTTCCACTTCAATAACATTGAATGCCGATTGTGGCAGCACTTCAATGCGATGATTAGCCAACATCTGGCTGATTTCACGGGCCTTACCGGCGTTGCCACTGGCTAATACGATGCGCTTCATCCCGGCGTTTAACTCTGTAACGCCGCCTGCTGCTTTGCAATCAATTCACCAATGCCGCCTTTGGCAAGCTCCAGCATGGCTTGCAGTTCATCCATGCGAAATGCATGACCTTCGGCGGTACCCTGAACTTCAACAAAGGCGCCGGCTTCATTCATAACCACGTTCATGTCGGTTTCGGCATCGGAATCTTCGATGTAATCAAGGTCTAGCACTGGCAGGCCTTGATAGATGCCCACTGACACCGAGGCGATATAGCCGTGAATCGGGTTGCTCTTGATGATCTTTTTCTTACGTAAGTGGGCAATCGCGTCGACCATTGCCACATAGCCGCCGGTGATGGAAGCGGTGCGGGTGCCGCCGTCGGCCTGAATGACATCGCAGTCAATAGTAATGCTGCGCTCGCCGAGCGCTTGCATGTCCACCACGGCGCGCAGGGAGCGGCCAATCAATCGCTGGATTTCCATGGTGCGTCCACCCTGTTTGCCCTGCGCGGCTTCACGGCCCATGCGCTTGCCAGTGGAGCGCGGTAGCATACCGTATTCGGCGGTGACCCAGCCTTTGCCGGTGCCCTTGAGAAAGCGCGGCACACTCTCTTCAATGGTGGCATTGCAGATGACTTTGGTGTCGCCAAACTCCACCAGCACCGAGCCTTCTGCATGTTTGGTATAATGCCGAGTCAGTTTTATCTGACGTAATTCGTTTTGTGTTCTGCCGCTGGGTCGCATGTAATGCCTTTTGGAGTGAAAAAAAGTTATTATACTTCAACGATGTGGGGGCGGGTGTTTTTTTAGGCATTAAGCGCCGTTTTTAGGCGCAAAAGCTTTTTTCAGGATAAAGCATAAATGTTACATAGCATGACAGCGTTTGCGCGCCGCGATCGGGATACCGAATGGGGTGTGTTGACTTGGGAGATGCGCTCAGTCAACCATCGCTTTCTGGAGGTTTCAACGCGTCTACCCGATGATCTGCGCGGTCTGGAGCCTATAGTGCGGGAGAAAATGGCCGCTAAACTGGGGCGGGGTAAAGTAGAATGTAACTTGCGCTTTCGCCCATCGCCGTTGCTGCCCGTCGAAGTGGTGGTGAACAAGGAACTAGTCCAGCGGCTGGTGAATGCCAGTCGTGAAATTGAGAGTATGCTGGAGCGTCCTTCGCATGGAGTGGGCGTGGGCCCGCTTGACCTGCTGCGCTGGCCGGGCGTGTCGCACGTGGTTGAAGCCAATCTTGAGCCGCTGCATCAGACTGTGCTGGCGCTACTGGATGACGCAGTAAGCGATTTGCTTCAGTCGCGCGCCCGTGAAGGCGCCCGATTGAAAGATGTTATCGAGCAACGCGGCATCGCTCTGGAAGGTTGGCTGGCTCAGGTGCGGGTGCGTTTGCCCGAAGTAAAAAGTCGCTGGAAAGAACGCTTGCTGAATCGCATTGCTGAGGCCAGGCTGGATATGGAGGCGTCGCGCTTCGAACAGGAATTGGTGGTGTTGGCGCAAAAAATGGACGTGGACGAGGAGCTAGATCGGCTCAGCGGACACATTCAGGAAATCTGGCGCACGCTAAATCAGAAAGAGCCCGTGGGTCGACGCTTGGATTTTTTGATGCAGGAACTGAATCGTGAAGCGAATACACTCGGCTCCAAGTCCGTAGATATCGAAACCACCCGCGCGTCAGTGGAAATGAAAGTATTGATTGAACAGATGCGCGAACAAATTCAGAACATAGAGTAACAGCAGGGATAATCATGCTAGACGCATTACGACCCAAAAACACAGCGGCAGCCGACGTGCCTGCAACGCTGTATATCGTTGCAGGCACGTCAGGCGCAGGGAAGACTAGCCTGGTCAAAGCGGTGGTGGACGCCACGCCGGGGCTGATGGTATCTGTATCACACACGACACGGCCGATGCGTCCGGGAGAGCAGCAGGGTGTGCATTACCACTTCGTTGATCAGGCCGCCTTTCAAGGCATGATCGCTGCCGGGGTGTTTCTGGAACATGCCAAAGTGTTTGATAATTACTACGGCACTTCAATATCCACAGTGCGGGACACCTTGCATCACGGCGTGGATGTGATTCTTGAAATAGACTGGCAAGGCGCCTGCCAGGTTAAATCACAAATACCCGATTGCATCGGAATTTTCATTCTGCCCCCATCGCGTACCACGCTCGACCACCGTTTGCGCGCACGTGGCCAGGATGGCGAAGATGTGATTGCGCGACGCATGCGCGACGCGGTGAATGAAATGAGTCACTACGCGGATTTTGATTATCTGGTAGTGAACGATGATTTTGATACCGCACGCAAAGACATGCAGGCGATTATCCGCGCGCGGCGCCTGGGCATCAAGGCGCAGGCAGTGCGCTTGCAGGCGTTGCTGAATCAGTTGCTGAAGTAATGTGATCACCTTAAAAAAGTTGCACTGCGGTATCAACTTAATCCGTTTTGTTGGTGGCATAACATGGGTACGACTTCTGACTGGTGCTGGGCTTCATTACATTCAGCACCAGCCTACAGCGCAGTTCACCGTTCGTAGTGCGCTTGTCGAACCACTTGCCACTCATCCAGAACCCCTTGACAAGCGCAGTGCGAACGGGGGCGTATCAAGCGAGCTTCAGCCCAATCTGCCCGGTTTGTCGTCATCCATTTCGCACTGCTTTAAGTCAGGCAAGGCGGCGCCTTCTACTTTGCCACCCAGTCTTATAATTTCGCGGGTCATTTCTTCGACGCGGTTGTCCAGTGCGTGGATATGGTCGAGCATGGCGTTGACGGCATTGACAACCGGATCGGGCATGTCCTGGTTGGTGCCGTAGGCGTCAAAGCCAATTTTTTCGGCAAAGGCGCGGCGGCGTTGATCATCCGGGGCGGGGGTTTCGCGGGCGCGTACGATGCGGCCGGGGATGCCAACAACGGTGGCGCCGGGCGGCACGTCTTTGACGACGACGGCATTGGAGCCGACACGCCCGCCTGTGCCGATGGTGATCGGCCCCAGCACTTTGGCGCCTGCGCCGACCACGACATTATTGCCCAGCGTGGGGTGGCGTTTACCCGCTTGCCAAGTGGTGCCGCCGAGGGTAACGCCGTGGTATAGGGTGCAATCGTCGCCGATCTCCGCCGTTTCTCCGATAACAACGCCCATGCCATGATCTATGAAAAAGCGTCGGCCTATCTTCGCGCCAGGGTGAATTTCTACGCCGGTGAACCAGCGCGTGAGGGCGGCGAGAAAGCGCGCCAGCCATTTGAGGTTGACATTCCACAGGGCGTGACTGACGCGGTGCAGCAGCAGGGCATGTACCCCGGCATAGGTGGTGAGCACTTCCAGGGTGGTGCGCGCCGCTGGGTCACGGTCAAACACGCAGCGGATATCTTCACGAAGTCGATTAAACATGGCGGTTACAATACCACAAATAAATTACGGGGTAACAGTTGACTATTTTACTATGGAATTAGGGAGGTTTCATCTTTGATTGGCATTTTGCTGTCATTCCGAACGCAGGGGGAGGAATCTTAGATTTCTCCCCCGCTTTCGCGAGGGTCGAAATGACAGGCTATCAAGAGTCCACCCTCAACACTTCACTTGAGATTGAGCTGCCGCCAAAATGCCGCGCAGCATGTTAAGTTCGTTTTTATCGAGTCGGGTGCGGTTAAACAAACGGCGCAGGCGGCGCGCCAGCAGGCGCGGCTTGGCGGGGTCAACAAAGCCGATGTCGATGACGGTTTGCCATAAATGCGCGTAAAACTGCTCCATTTCATCGGCTGTCGCCCCAGACACATGCTCTTCACCGCTATCAGCCACAGGCTGCGCATGGAGGCTCGCCATCCTGATTTCATAGGTGATCACCTGCACGGCGGCGGCGATGTTTAATGACGAAAAATCCGGGATGGCGGGGATCTGTACCAGATAATGGCAACGCTCAAGCTCCTCATTGGTGAGTCCGGACTGCTCGCGGCCAAACACTATGGCCACTTCCTCAGTAGCGGACGCGCTCACCACCAAGGCGGCGCAGGCACGGGGGTCGAGCTGCGGCCAAACTATGGTGCGCTGGTGGGCGCTGGCGCCAAACACCAGATGGCACCCCGCCAACGCCTCGTCCAGCGAACCCACGATGTGAGCCTGCGCCAGCACGTCATCCGCCCCCGAGGCGCGCGCGGTGGCTTCGACACTGGGGTATCTTTCCGGCGCCACCAGGGTCAGCCGCGTTAATCCCATGGTTTTCATGGCGCGCGCCGCCGCACCAATGTTGCCGGGGTGGCTGGTGCAGACCAATACAATGCGGATGTTATTTAACATGATTTGATGCGATACCTATTATCAAAGCATGCAATATTAACATCGAAATGGCTGGGGGACGGGTAATTCTGGTATGATACAGGGCTAACACCCAAGGTTTAATACTATGCATCCCATGCTTAACATCGCTATCCGCGCGGCGCGGGCGGCGGGCACCATCATCACGCGTTCGGCCGAACGGATTGACACGCTTACGGTGAGCACGAAATCACATAACGATTTCGTCAGCGAGATTGACCATCAGGCCGAAAATGAAATCATCAAAACCCTGCGCAAGGCGTACCCTGACCATGACATTCTGGCCGAGGAAAGTGGCGCGAGCGCTACACAGGGGCGTCAAAGTGAGTATCTGTGGATTATTGATCCGCTGGATGGCACCACCAATTATCTGCACGGCTTCCCGCAATTTGCGGTGTCCATTGCGCTGCAACACCGTGGCGTGCTGACGCAGGCGGTGGTCTACGATCCGTTGCGGCAAGAACTGTTCACCGCCACGCGGGGCGACGGCGCGCAACTGAATAATCGTCGCCTGCGTGTCACGAAAATCAAGGGGCTGGAAGGCGCATTGCTGGGCACCGGCTTTCCGTTTAAGGATTTACGCCACCTGGATGCGTATCTGGGCATGTTCAAGGCGATGATTCCCCCTACCGCTGGCATTCGCCGTGCGGGATCGGCGGCGCTGGATCTGGCGTATGTCGCCAGCGGGCGGCTGGATGGCTTCTGGGAAATTGGCCTGAAGCCGTGGGACATGGCTGCTGGTGCGCTGCTGATTCAGGAAGCAGGCGGTATGGTCAGCGACTTTGCAGGTGGCGATGATTTTATGCAGATCGGTAATGTGGTGACCGGTAATCCTAAAGTCTGGCAAGACATACTGGACACGATCAAACCGCATTTGACAGACGGGCTGCAGAAGTAAATAACAAATCCCCCCTGTCCCCCCTTTTACAAAGGGGGGTTCCGAGGCAAATACATGACTCAACCCGCCACCGCCCACACTCCCATGATGCAGCAATACCTGCGCATCAAGAGCGAACACCCCAATCAGTTGGTGTTCTATCGCATGGGGGACTTTTACGAGCTGTTTTTTGATGATGCGCGCAAGGCGGCGCGGCTGTTGGATATTACGCTCACCTCACGCGGTCAGTCTGCCGGTGAACCGATTGCGATGGCAGGCGTGCCGTATCATGCCGCAGACGGTTATCTGGCGCGACTGGTACGCCTCGGTGAATCGGTGGCAATCTGCGAACAGATTGGTGATCCGGCAACTTCCAAAGGGCCGGTAGAGCGCAAAGTGATGCGCATTGTCACGCCGGGCACCGTGACCGATGAAGCACTGCTGGATGAGCGCCGTGATAATGTGCTGGCCGCCGTGCATCAACAGGGCGAGACCTTTGGCATCGCCACACTCGACATCACCAGTGGCCGCTTCATTATTTTAGAAACGCGCAGCGTACATGCGGCGCTTGACGAACTGGAGCGTATCAAACCTGCTGAATTGCTGCTCAGCGAAAACCTGCCCAGCCGCGCACTGTTTGAAGGACGCCGTGGGCTGCGTTATCAAGTCCCGTGGTATTTTGAAATCGACAGCGCAACGCGCCTGCTCACTGCACAAATGGGTACGCGTGACCTTTCCGGTTTTGGTTGTGATGAGTTACACACCGCAATCGCAGCTGCGGGTTGTTTGCTGCAATACGCACGCGACACGCAGCGCGCCACCTTGCCGCATATTCAGGGCATCAAGGTCGAACGGCGCGAAGACGCCATCCTGCTCGACGCAGCCACGCGGCGCAATCTGGAGCTGGAAACCAATCTGTTCGGCGGCACTGACAACACACTAAGTAGCGTCATGGATCACAGCGCCACAGCGATGGGCAGCCGCTTGTTGCGGCGCTGGATTAATCGTCCCTTGCGTGATCCACGGGTATTACGCCAGCGTTACCACAGCATCAGCACGTTGCTGGATAATCGCGGTTACACATCGCTGCACACGCTGCTGCGCCGCATCGGTGATGTCGAACGCATTCTGGCGCGCGTCGCACTCAAATCCGCACGCCCCCGCGATCTTGCGCAACTGCGCAATGCGCTTGGCGAATTACCGCATTTGCACAGCGCCGTGCAGGGATGCACAAGTGCCGCAGGAGGCACGATGCCGGGCGCGGCCGCTTTACAAGATCAGGATTCGCCACTGTTAAACGACTTGCGTACACAGATGGGCGAACATCCGCAGGTTCATGCGCTGTTACAAAGTGCCATTCTCGAAACACCGCCAATGCTGATCCGCGATGGCGGTGTGATTGCACCAGGCTATGATGCAGAGCTGGATGAGCTGCGTGGCTTAAGCGAAAACGCCGGGCAATTCCTGCTGGATCTGGAAACCCGCGAACGCCAGCGCAGCGGCATCAGCACTCTCAAAGTCAATTACAACCGCGTGCATGGTTATTACATTGAAGTGACGCGCGCGCAATCCGAACATGTGCCGGCAGACTATCAGCGCCGCCAAACCCTGAAAGGCGCAGAACGCTACATTACTCCTGAGCTCAAGGCATTCGAAGACAAGGCGCTCAGCGCCCGCGACCGCGCACTGGCGCGCGAAAAAATGCTTTATGACGCACTACTCGAAGAACTGCTGCCCCATCTTGGCAGTCTGCAAACTACCGCAGCGGCGCTTGCCGAACTCGACGTGCTCACCACGTTATCTGAACGCGCCGACACACTCAACTTCAGCCAGCCCGAACTGCTCAGCACCCCGATGCTGCACATCGAAGCCGGTCGCCACCCGGTGGTGGAACACAACCTCGACACGCCGTTTGTAGCCAACGATATATTCTTGCACGACGAGCGGCGTATGCTCATCATCACCGGCCCCAATATGGGCGGAAAATCCACTTACATGCGACAGACCGCGCTGATCACCTTGCTCGCGCACATCGGCAGTTTCGTGCCTGCACAACGCGCTGTGTTCGGCCCCATCGACCGCATTTTCACCCGCATTGGCGCTTCCGACGATCTGGCGGGTGGGCGCTCCACCTTCATGGTCGAAATGACCGAGACCGCCAACATCCTGCACAACGCCACCGAACACAGCCTGGTGCTGATGGATGAAGTGGGGCGCGGCACCAGCACCTTCGATGGCCTGTCGCTGGCCTGGGCCTGCGCCGAACACTTGGCGCGCAAGATACGCGCATTCACCTTGTTTGCCACCCATTATTTTGAACTCACGGCGCTGCCGGAAAGCATTGCCAGCGCCGTTAACGCCCACCTCGACGCCGTGGAACATGGCGACAGCATCGTCTTCCTGCACAGCGTCAAAGACGGCCCCGCCAACCAGAGCTACGGCCTGCAAGTGGCCGCCCTGGCTGGCGTGCCACGCATCGTCATCGACCAGGCCAGACGCCGCCTCGCACAACTGGAAAGCAACGCCGCCACCCAACCTGTCACCACCGCCAAACCTGACGGCCAGCAAATGTCCCTGTTTAGCGCAACCCCACCCCACCCGGTGCTCGACGCCCTTAATGACATCGAGCCGGACAATCTAAACCCCCGCCAGGCGCTGGAAACGCTCTACAAGCTCAAGGGATTATTACAACACTAAAAAGACTCGCCACGACCAGCCAAAAACATTAAAATGACCTTTATCCTGGAAACGGCAGTTGAAGTGATAAAAAACCGCCCATGCTTCGACAGTCTCAGCACGAACGGTTTTTTGTGGCACTCACCAAATGGGTGCGTAGCCCGTTCGCCCTGAGCAGCCCGCGTAGCGGGCGTGTCGAAGGGTTGGGTACCTGACAACTGCCGGATTTGGGTTTATAGGGATGCCTGACATCCACACCTGATTCGTTTTGGAGAATTGCATGACCTTTATCGTTGTTGAAAACTGCATTAAATGCAAATACACGGATTGCGTTGAAGTCTGCCCGGTGGACTGCTTTCACGAAGGCCCGAACTTTCTGGTCATCGACCCGGATGAGTGCATTGATTGCACCCTGTGCGAACCAGAATGCCCTGCGGAGGCGATCTTTTCAGAACATGACCTGCCCGCCGATCAAAAACACTTCCTGCAACTCAATGCCGAGCTAACCAAGCTATGGCCGGTGATCACCGAAAAAATTGATGCGCCGGAAGACGCGGATGCCTGGAAAGGTGTTGCAGATAAACTTAAGATGCTTGAGCGTTGATAAAGAATCTCTGATTTTTTCAGGGATTCCTGCGACATGCGCGGCCGCCATGGATGGCGGCCGCTTTCGGCATCCTCGGCAACTGCTCCTTGCGTTGCGCTACCTCCTGCATCCATGCAGTCGTGCCAGTATACTTACTAAGAACGCTATTAAACATTAGCCGTAACTACTCACCCCCTCATCCGGAAAGTCAAAAAAACACGTCACCCATTACCCCTGCAAATCGAGCTTCCCGGCCAGGGCCATTTGAATAGCGATAAGGGGATTATGCCCTTTATTGGCCATGGTCTGTAGGTAGCTGGATATTCGGCAATAGGCCTGAGCATAAACCTCTGAGTGGAAGCAGCCCGAGACTTTCTGT
>JANOOA010000096.1:0-11577 GCA_031421115.1 Gammaproteobacteria bacterium
GGATGTTGTGGCGGCATGGGATTATTGACGGTAATATTAATGATACCGTCATCTTGCCAGCCAATGATGTACACGGCGCCGCCTTCTGGCAGGGGTTCAATGCCATGATAAATGGCGTTTTCCAGTAGCGGCTGAACAATCAGCGCAGGGAGCGGCGTGTCGTCTGCGAGATTTTGCATATTCCACGTTACCTTGAGCCGTTCGCCCAGGCGCAGTTTTTCGATGTGCAGATAGCGTTGGCATAAATCCAGCTCTTCTTTCAGGGTGATCTGCTCGCGCGTGTCGGCCAGCGTCATGCGAAATAATTCAGCCAGGTCTTCCACCACTTCCTCGGCCAGGGCGGGCTGTGTGCGCGTCAGGCTGGCGATGGTGTTCATGCTGTTAAACAGGAAATGCGGCCGAATCCGCGCCTGTAACGCCTGTATGCGTGCGCGTGCTTCTGACTCGATGGTTTGTTTCATACGGTATTGCACGTAAAAATAGCGCAAGGTCAGGGCGCTGATAATGCCGCTGACGGTAAGGTTACGCAATATAAATTCCAGGTGGGTGCTGTTTGATTCGATGGGTATAATCCGGTAGGCTATTTCGCTGGCCAGTCCAGTAATGATGAGTAGCAGCACATACGCAACCGCTGCGGCCTTGCGGTTGTTGAGCAGGTTGAGCCAGCGCCGACCCATGCACAACACCAGTGCGCTGGACAGCACTACCCATTGAATAAACAGGGATACCAGGCTGAGCTGGCTCCACCAGTCCGCTTGGGCGTGTGTGTTGGGGTTGCTCAGTGTCAGGGTAAACGCCAGCAATTCTGCCAGAATCACCTTGGAAAACAGGATGCGGACATCGCAGAAGTCCGGTAAAAACAGTTTGGTATTGGCAGAGGGGGTGTCAGGGGTCGTCATTACAGGGGTATCGGCTGCCGGGCGGGGTTTCCTTACCTGTGGGTGGGGGTGGTAAAACTGCTATACTGTGCCTGAATATGCGTTGCAGGATGATGGCTGTCCTGGCCATTTAATTTTAAATATACATATTTTAAATACTTGATATTCAGTTAAATATTAATAGATAAATTAATATTTACGATGAAATTATTATAGCAGGATATAACAGTGGCATCTGACAAAGGCATCGACAAACCCTGGGCAGGCCGCTTTACCGAAGCGACTGATGCCTTCGTCGAGGCGTTCACCGCCTCAGTGGGGTTTGACAAGCGGCTCTACCGGCACGACATTATGGGTTCGCTGGCTCATGCGCGCATGTTGACGCATGTGGGTGTATTAACCGTGGATGAATGCCATGCCATTGTCAGTGGCCTGCAAGAGATTGAGCGTGATATTGAGCGTGGTGCGTTTGAGTGGCGCGTGTCGCTGGAAGACGTGCACATGAACATCGAAGCGCGGTTGACCGAACGCATCGGCATCGCCGGCAAAAAACTCCACACCGGCCGTTCGCGCAATGATCAGGTCGCCACCGATATTCGTCTGTATCTACGCGATGAGATTGATGCCATCAGCGTAGAATTAACCCGCTTGCAAACCGCCCTGCTCGACCTTGCCGAGCGTGAGGCGGAGACTATCATGCCGGGCTTTACTCATTTGCAGGTGGCACAGCCCATAACCTTTGGCCACCACATGATGGCCTGGTTTGAAATGCTGGTGCGTGATGTCGCGCGGCTGGCCGATTGCCGCAAGCGTGTCAACATCATGCCCCTCGGCGCAGCGGCACTGGCGGGCACCAGCTACCCGATTGATCGTGCTTATACGGCGCAATTGTTGGGATTCGATGCGCCTGCCGAAAACTCTCTGGACGCCGTCTCCGACCGCGATTTTGCGATTGAATTCACCGCCGCCGCCGCATTGCTGATGACGCATTTATCACGCTTTTCCGAAGAGCTGATTTTGTGGTCGTCTACCCAGTTCAGTTTCGTTGATTTACCGGATCGCTTCTGTACCGGCTCATCCATCATGCCACAGAAAAAAAATCCCGATGTGCCGGAGCTGGTGCGCGGTAAAACGGGGCGCGTTACTGGCAATCTGATTGCCCTGCTCACGTTGATGAAAGCACAACCGCTGGCATACAACAAAGACAATCAGGAAGACAAGGAACCGTTATTCGACACCATCGACACGGTGCGTGGCTCGTTAAAAGTCTATGCTGACATGATGCCCGCGTTACGCGTCAAGCGCGATAACATGGCACACGCTGCACGCAGTGGCTTTTCCACCGCTACCGATCTTGCGGATTATCTGGTGCGGCGCGGCGTAGCGTTTCGTGATGCGCATGAAGTGGTTGGCAAAGCGGTGCGTTATGGTGTAGATGCTGGTAAAGATCTGGCGGAAATGACGCTTGATGAGCTACGCCAGTTTTCCCCCGTGATTGAACAAGGGGTCTTCGATGTGCTCACGCTCGAAGGTTCGGTGGCTGCACGTAATCATCTGGGTGGCACCGCGCCCGCGCAGGTGCGTGCGGCAATACAGCGTGCGCGGAAAAAATGAAATCTGGCAGCATCTGACACAAAGCATCTATGGCTGATAATTTGATTTTACCTGCGGTCGAAATGAGCTCCGCGCTGCCCGTCACCGCCAGTGTTATCTGGATGCATGGCCTGGGTGCAGACGGCTACGACTTTGTGGATATTATTCCTGAGTTACAATTGCCGCGTACATTGGGCGTGCGTTTTATATTCCCCCATGCACCCCAACGACCCGTCACTATCAATGGTGGTTATGTGATGCGTGCCTGGTATGATCTGCTCTCTCCTGATATACCTAGCCTAAGTAATGAGGATGATGCAGGCATACGCGCATCGGAGCAAGCGATTTGCGCGCTGATTCAGCACGAAATAAGCAAGGGTATTCCCGCGTCCCGGATTGTGTTGGCGGGATTTTCACAGGGCGGTGCGATAGCATTGCATACGGGGTTGCGTTATCCGCAACGTCTGGCGGGAATTCTGGGCTTGTCTACTTACTTGCCCATGGCGGCAAGTTTGCGCGCGGAGCGGCACTCTGCTAACGCATGCGTACCTGTATGTATGCTGCATGGTTATGATGATGCGGTGATTACAATAGAAGAGGCGGAAAGCGCGTGTGCGGTATTAAAAGAATGCGGCTATGCTGTTGAATGGCGCGCCTATCCGATGGCGCACTCGCTGTGTTCACAGGAAGTTTATGACATCGGCGTCTGGCTGCGCCGGGTATTGGCAGTTTGTTAAAATAGCCCAGGGATGGGTTATTTTAACAAACTGTTAGTGATCTGATGTTCCATGGATGCCTTTCCCAGCACTGTCAAAGCGTCCTGTAGTTTATTTTCAATAATTTTCTTGTAATTTAAAAAGCTGATGGTTTGCCGATGTTTCAGGCCATGCCCGCTGGTTATTTTCGGCAACTCGATTCTTGTTATGTAAATTGGGTAGTAATCGCCGCTTTGGCGGTGCGTGATAACGTGCCGGGCCACCTCCAGAAACAGGTTATTGCCATGCGCTAACGAAGTGAAAATCGCATTACCGCAGTTCACGGTGAATTCAAGTTTATCATCATGGGTTTTATCAATGGTTACTTGTATGTCAAAATAATTTCTTGTGCGCCCGTGTGCAAAAACAGCGCTTTTGGCTAATGCGAAACTACCCGTGTCGCCTTTTGTGAGTTGATGCACCTCAATGGTTTCTGGGTGTCCATCAGGTTTGGTGGACATTGCCCTGGAATGTAATGAATCATGTCGTGCGAGCGCATCAAAAAACAAGGTAAACTGATTGATCAGCGCGCCACTGTCAGTGGACATAATGTGCTGATGGTAAAGGGAGCCTTGTTCGTCGGCGACATAGATATCCGTATAATAATTATCTGTGTAATAGAACAATTGAATAATATCGGGTTTATTGAGCTTGAATATTGTCGGCAAAGGCGTGTCACGCAATGCCTGTAGATCGATCATCACCGTGCTATAGGAGGTATGCTCTGTGGCCAGGTGATTCAGTAAATCCTGATACGATCCCATGCGCTTATAGCGCAAGGTATCATTTTCAATCCATAGCGTGTAATACATGTTCTCTGCAGCCATAATATATTGAGTAGTCTGCGCATGTGCCTTGCGATAGAAGCAGGTGATGATATTTTGAAATAGCCCCTCTATTCTTTTGCTGATCGTGTTGCTATGAACAGATGAAAAGCAAAATATTGAAATGGGCGCAGGGACGCCTTTGGAGGGGGGCGTTTCATGAATGTAATCGCTCAGGAATTTCATAATGCCATTCAGGCCCCCCACATAGCGTTGAGTCAATACTTCTCGCCAGTTGGTGAGAGTAACCACATCAAAAGTTAAGGCAAGATTCTCTCCTATGCCCCCGTAGCTTAGTGCGTCTGTTTTGTTGCTGGTATAGTGAATGCCGAGCTTTGCCTGCATTGCCATGGGCTCTATGCCGAGGTTTACGAACAAAGCGATCTTGGTTGCTTTTGATGGCGCTGAAAAGCATTCCATGTCGGCTTCAGTGCTTTGATGAGAAGGGGAGCGGGATGGGAACAGGCGTTGCAGGCATGCCAATACCGCTTTGGTTTCACGGATGGTCAACGCACTGTTCTCGGTATGTAATGCGATTACAGTGCCGTTATTGATCAGTTCATTAAAATGACACCAGGCAATGAGCTCCACAATGCTTGATGAGCGTTTGGTGGAAAGTACCCCGCCGGATTCGACCAGATGCAGCGGTGCAATATAAACAGACCAATTATCCTGATAGTTGGTCTCTACGGCCTGATGAAAAGTAATATAATTTTCATCTAAATGTTGTGATATGCCGCAATTGACCACCTCAATTTTCCCTGGTTTCTTTTCAAAAGCAGCGTAAAGTTTACGGCCAAGAATATTCAGATCTTGTTGGTTGATCGAGGTCAGTTGAGCATGACGATGTGCAAAATCAGATAAAAATTTATAACTTTGTGTCAGCTCGGTGGTTAAAATTTTCCGCTCACGCAATACCCGGTTGATTTTCCAGTAGGTGTGCGTGTCAAGCGTTGACAGGTATGCATCATCCCATTCCCAGGATTTTACCAGTGTTCTCATGAGTTTCCGCCGCCAGTTATTGTGGTGCGCCAGGTCGGGCGTGCTAAGTTTCTCTCCCACTTTAAAATAAAAGCAGCGCCGGAATAAATCCAGCCGTTCAATCTCGCCCCTTGTTTGCAGATGCTCGGCAATTTTATGATAAAGCATAATATAAGGATCAAGTTGATCAAGATTGATTTCGCCTTCATAAATTGATCGCTTGAATCGCTGGCAAAGCAGATCGCTTTCTGGGTAGTGGTAAGCGTATACTTCCATCAGGAGCAACTTAAGTACGGATTTGTAAGGTGCATCAATTCCCTTGAGCAATTGCCATACTGCGGCACCAAAAAATTCTTCGGCAGGGATTTGTGGGATAGCGCCAAAATCAACATATTCTGTCTCGCGTACAACACCATTATTTTTTAATGTTGTCAGATAATCATCGTAACGGCCCTCGCTAGAGGGCGGCACCAGCCACCATGCCGGATAACGACCCGCCAGCAACAAGCTGGTGCGATAAAACTCTTCGAGTAATATGTAATGCTGGGCGCTGCCACTGCCTTCCTGAGAAAGCACGTTTTTATTGCCTGCCTTGAAAGAGTCGGGATCCATGAAGAAAAAATGCACCTCCATCTCCAGTCTTAACCCCCATTTTTCAATAGCGTGTGCTTTGGCTTGCAGTTCTGGCAATGCACTCGACGAGAGATTTTTCTGATGACAGACCCACACATCGAAATCACTTTTCTGGGAATGTGCGATGGTGCCGCTACTGCCTATAAGAAAAAGGGATAAAATGTCATAGCGCGGCAGTGCCTTGCGTTTATAAGAGAATTCTTTGTTGTATTTTTTGGCGGCTTCCTGCGCACGCTTGTCGGGCGAATAGTCAGAAACACCTACGGGCGTAGTGTCGCTGATATAACCCGGTAATGAGGGATGGTTAACGTGAAATAACAGCGGCAATATATCCAGGAAGTCACGTTGGCGCTGGTGCAAGGAACCCTGCGCGCGCCGCAAACGCTCCCGATTAATACTCAGAAAGTGTCGCTTTATAAAAGTGACTTCAGATAATGTTGTTCCGGCAGGCATTTGCATGTTCCTTATTTCACCCTCAGGTATCGGCATAAATGCCCAAAAACTGTAAACAACTGGCTGGGTTGGGGGCGATGTAAGAGCGTAATGCGGCGTGGGCTGAAAAAGAATGGGGATCTGTAGTTTCTAATTTATCTATCAATTGGTTGAGAATTTATATTGCCGGGAATCCGAGCCGCACGCCATTCGCCGGTAAAGTTTTCTCAATGGCGCCCGACACTATCGGTAAGCAATGGTAAAATATCTGTCATTGTGAAAATAACGAATACACGTCAGGATAGGCTTAAGGTTAATGAGGGGAGGTGTAATATGGTAGACCGCTTGGTTTCATCGGTTGCGGTGTCAATTATAGAGCGGGTGCCGCTGGGCATTCTGGTGCTGGGAGACAAGGAGCAGATACTGTCCGTTAACAAAGCTCTGGAAGACCTGCTGGGTCTTGCTGCGAAGCACCTCGTGGGACACGCCAATACCCCCGCCATCGACTTGACACCGGATGAGCGCACCTGCCTGTTTGCGCTCCCTGTTGGGCCCCCCATTGAGCTACCGCGTAACCTGCTATTGCCCGCCACCGAGGCGCGCCCGGCACGCTGGTTGAAGTGTTGGCGCGAATCGTTGGGCGAAGCGGGTTGGCACGTTCATTTTTATAGTGACATCACGGACCAGCAGCAGCTTAAGCGTGATTACGAACGTCTTGCGGAGGAATTGGCGTTGCACGCCGTGCGTGACCCGGTCACCGCCCTGCCTAACCGTCGCGCCTTGCTGCAAGGTTTGGATCCCCACGTTTCGCGCAGCCGACGCTACGAAAATCCGCTGTCTGTCGTGCTTCTGAAAATAATGGATTTGCAGCAGCTTGACACTGAACATGGTGCTGGCAGCGGTGAGCAGGCCGTGATCGCCCTTAGCCAGGTGTTGAAAGACCAGCTACGCTGGGTTGATATGGCCGGCCGCATGGACGCCGATGAGTTTCTGGTCATTCTGCCCGAAACGCCAGAACCCGCCGCCCTTGATCTGGCCGGCAAACTGCGCGTGCGGATTGCCACGCTGCAGGTGGCAGGCAGCGACGGGCGCGTCATGGCGCTGGAAATACGTTGCAGTGCTGTAGGGTGGAGCAAAGGGGATGATGTGAATAAACTACTGCGGCGCGCCTACGAAGGGCTGTAGCTCGTCCAGATTCAGCACCTTGCGCACCCTCGCTACGAGGCTAATGGGAAATCTGGGTTAAATCTCCACCAGTTCCAAGGTATTCCCGTCCGGGTCGCGCACAAATAGTGCCGCTCTGCCCGAGCGTGAGCGCGTAAAATTAACCCCGGCCTGTTCCAGCGCAGTGGCAATGGCATCTAGCCCCGCCACTGCCACCGCCACATGCCGGTCACGCCCACCATGCTTAACCCGACCCTTGGTTGGGTCGGGGTTAGGCAGTGCCATCAAGTGAATCTGCTGGCCGCCCGGCAGCGTATACCACACTCCCGCAAACCCCAGATCAGGACGCGCAGGATCCGGCGCCAGGCCTAAAATACCCTCGTAAAACGTCCGCGCCCGTGTCAGATCAGCGACCAGCCAGGTAACATGCAGGATGTGTAGCAGGCGGGTCACGGGGGGATGCTCAGCGTGTTTTTTTGCTGTCTTCAAGGTGCTGCGTGCCGCAATAAAACTGCTCGCCATCGCGCACCGCCTCAAGTTTCGGAACATGCAGCCCGCACTGTGCGCAGCGTACCATGTCGGGCGTAGACGTAGCTGTGGGTGTAGGCGCAGGGGGTTTGGGGCGGCCCAGGTAATATTTGATGGCGCGATAAGCCAGCCAAATGGCCAGTGCAAGAATGAGAAGGCGGAAGAAATTCATAATCACCGTTTTTATAGAGTGATCTAAATACTGGTCGGGATGAGAGGATTTGAACCTCTGGCCCCTTGCTCCCGAAGCAAGTGCTCTACCAGGCTGAGCTACACCCCGTAATTTATCGAGATTTTAAACAGGCTCTTACAGAGCTTAGTAACTCCGACTTACGGAAAACTCGGCCAGTGCATACAGCGCGTCACGGTAAGGCGAGTCGGGGATTACTGCAAGTGCTGCTATGGCCTTGTGCGCCTCCGCATGTGCTGAGCGCGCAGTGTACGCGATAGCGCCGGTGGATTCAATGGCCTGGGTCACCGCCGCAATGTTTTCGCGGCCGCCATTTTCGATCGCGTGACGAATAATCGCTACCTGCGCTGGCGTACCCACGCGCATCGCCTGAATCAGCGGCAGGGTAGGTTTACCCTCGGCCAGGTCATCGCCGACATTTTTGCCCATTTCCAGGGGCGATGCGCTGTAATCCAGCACGTCGTCAATTAATTGAAAAGCCGTGCCCAGGTGCATGCCGTAACTCACCATGGCCTGTTCTTCGTGGGCGGGACGCGCGCTGATTACCGCCCCCAGCTGTGCCGCCGCTTCAAATAGCTTGGCAGTTTTACAGTGAATTACATTAAGATAGCGCTCTTCAGTGGTATCCGGGTCGTTGCAATTAAGCAACTGCATCACCTCGCCTTCGGCGATGGTATTGGTGGCGCTGGCCAGAATTTCCATGATGCGCATGCTGCCGACGTCCACCATCATTTCAAAGGCGCGCGAATACAGGAAATCGCCCACCAGCACACTCGCCTCGTTACCCCACAGCGCGTTGGCGGTGTCGCGCCCACGGCGCAGATCTGAGCCGTCGACTACATCATCGTGCAGCAGCGTCGCGGTATGGATGAACTCGATCACTGCGGCCAGATTAATATGCTGGGTTCCCGTATAGCCAAGCGCCCGCGCGCTCAATAGCAGCAACTGGGGGCGCAGGCGTTTACCGCCACTATTTACAATATAGTGCCCCAATTGATTGATCAACAGCACCTCGGAATGCAGCCGCTTGCTGATCAGCGCATCGACTGCCCGCACATCGTCGGCAATCAGGGCGCGCACCGCACCAATGCTCATCGGCGTTTGCAGATCCGGTTGAGCAGTGGGGTGAAGCGGTGGATAGAGTATCGTTTTAGCGAGCATAGTCTCTCATTGTAGAAGCTAAATACCGCGCCGCCAAGAGCAGTTACAGGGAATTTTTGAGTTTATTGAAATATTAAGGCCGGAGCCAGATTAGGGATCGATGCCGGCGCGGCCTAATTTATTGTTTGACCTTTACCTTTTCAAGGGGTAAAATTATCGGCCTTACAGAAAGGTTGCAATGGGCGAGCTGAATGTGCGCGCCGGGTGCCTTTGAGAGTTTTGAGAAGTTTTGCTGGAGATAAGAGTTATGTACGCGGTGATTGTAAGCGGTGGCAAGCAGTATCGGGTTGTCGAAGGCGATGTGCTTAAAGTAGAAAAAATCGTTGCTGATGAAGGCGCTACGATTAATATTGAGCGCGTGCTGATGGTCGCCGATGGCGATAAAATCCAGATCGGCACCCCTTACCTGGCCAGTGGCAATGTCACCGCCACCGTAAAGTCGCATGGCCGTGGCGAGAAAATTAAAATCGTCAAGATGCGTCGCCGCAAGCATTACCGCAAGCGCACCGGGCATCGCCAGTCCTACACAGAATTACAAATCACCGCTATTAGCGGTTGATCTTTTATAGATATAAGCACAGATTAAGCTTAGACTAAACTTTAATAATCAAATATTTGCTGAGGTCATAGAAAGATGGCACATAAGAAAGCTGGCGGTTCTACGCGCAATGGCCGCGACTCTCATTCAAAGCGTTTAGGTGTTAAGTGCTTTGGTGGCGAGCAGGTAATAGCGGGTAATATCATTATCCGGCAGCGCGGCACTCACTTTCACCCCGGGGTTAATGTGGGCTGTGGTCATGATCACACACTGTTCGCCAAAGCAGACGGCACGGTGGTGTTTGCGGTGAAGGGCGCTAATAGCCGCCGGGTTGTGAGCGTTGTCCCGGCCGCCTAAGGTTTCTGTATAATGCACAGCCGCAAAAACCCCGCACGTGCGGGGTTTTTTGTTGGCAGGTTAAAATTATGAAATTCGTAGATGAAGCAACAATTGTAGTCATGGGTGGCGATGGCGGGAGCGGCTGCGTTGGCTTTCGTCGTGAGAAATGTCTGCCGTTTGGTGGGCCGGACGGTGGTGATGGCGGGAATGGCGGCAGCGTTTATCTGGTCGCCGCCGTGAATCTGAATACCTTGGCCGACTTTCGTTATTCCCGGCAGTTTCGCGCCCCGCGCGGTCAAAACGGCATGGGCGATGATTGTACTGGGCGGGGCGGTGAAGATTTATATGTGTCGGTGCCGGTGGGCACCACCATTATTGACGCTGACACCGAAGAAGTGATGGGTGATCTGGTGAAGGCGGAACAAACCCTGCTGGTGGCCAAGGGTGGCTGGCATGGTTTGGGTAATGCGCGTTTCAAGAGCAGCACCAACCGCGCACCGCGCCAGTTTACGCCCGGTACGCCGGGTGAAATACACAATTTACGCCTCGAATTGAAGCTGCTGGCTGATGTGGGTCTGCTGGGTATGCCCAATGCCGGCAAATCAACCCTGATTCGCGCTATCTCTGCGGCGCGACCCAAAGTGGCTGATTATCCCTTTACCACGCTGTACCCTAACCTGGGTGTGGTCAGCGTTGCGCCGCACCGCAGTTTTGTGGTGGCGGATATTCCCGGCCTAATTGAGGGCGCGGCGGAAGGTGCCGGTCTGGGTATTCAATTTCTCAAGCATTTATCCCGCACTTCGTTGCTGCTGCACATGGTCGATTGCGCGCCTTTTGGTGACACGTCTGATCCGGTGGAAGATGTGCGCATACTGGAAGCCGAGCTGGAAAAATTCAGCGAAGATCTGGCGGCGCGTGAGCGTTGGCTGGTATTGAACAAAGTTGATCTGTTGCCCGAAGATGAGCGCGACGCGCATTGTCAGGATATCGTGGCGCGTCTTGAGTGGCAGGGGCCGGTGTTCCGCATCTCTGCGATTAACGGCCTGGGCACGCGTGAATTGTCGTATGCCTTGATGGAGCATCTGGAAGAAAAACAACGTCAGGCCAAGGCGAATAATGCGGACGAAACACCTGCGCTGTCTGTTGAGCCATAGCATAAAAGGGGGGAAACTTTCCCCTCTTTTATTGCCACTACTTTTTATCGCGGCAAGATGTTGTCACCCTTGCCCATCTTGGGGTCGGCATCCGGCCGGTTCATCAACACTGTAATCGCACCGCGCATGGCGGCACTCATGGTGTGGTCTACAATCGCGTTGTTGGTGGCGCGATCCTTGGGCGACACAATGTCAAGGGTCACCGCCTCGGAAACCGCCAAACTATAGGTGGCTATACCGTGGAGGGTGTTCCTGGGATTGCCGTTGATATAGACGCGGTCCCAAATACCGGCGATGGGATGAATCGCCGCCGGCAGATTCACATTGGCGTTGACATAAAAGATGCGTACGCGCTCGCCGGGTTTGGCGACCAGCGCCAGTTTGGCGTTCGCGTCATGCACCGGGTC
>JANOOA010000097.1:0-3251 GCA_031421115.1 Gammaproteobacteria bacterium
TGGTGCGTGGCCTGGATTATTATGGTAAAACGGTTTTTGAATGGGTTACGACACGTTTGGGCGCACAAGGCACAGTTTGCGCGGGGGGGCGTTATGACGTGCTGGTGGAAGAACTGGGCGGCAAGCCCACTGCGGCGGCAGGTTTTGCCATGGGTGTGGAGCGTCTGGTGACACTGCTGATGGAAACTGGCATGACGCCGCCTGTGATCGCGCCGCATGCTTATATGATAGTCGCAGGCGAGGCGGCCGAGCAGTGCGCCATGGCGCTGGCAGAAACATTGCGTGACGGCATTCCGCATTTACGGCTGACGGTGAATTGTGGTGGCGGCAGCTTCAAAAGCCAATTCAAAAAAGCGGACAAGAGTGGCGCGCGTTATGCGTTATTATTGGGTGAAGATGAAATGGCGCGCGGCGAAATCGGTGTAAAATCGTTGCGTACCACCCCGTTGGGTGAACAATCAAAAGCCCCGGCGCAACACACCATCGCCCAGAAAGATTTGATCAATGCATTGTTAGATATTATTGAGGAGTGACGACGTGGCAGACTATGCAACAGAAAATGAACAATTTGAAGCATTCAAGCATTGGTGGAAGAAAAATGGCACACTCACCAGCGTAGCGCTGGTATTAGTGATTGCCGGATTGATAGGAACACAATGGTGGCGCACCCAGACTGTGGCGCAAGCAGAAGCGGCTTCTGCCGATTACCAGCAGCTTATTGACGGCTTGTCGAAGAATGACGCGCAGGCGGTGCAGCAGCATGCCACACGCATTATCAGCCAGTTCAGTTCCACGCCTTATGCCCCGCTTGCGGCGCTCGCGCTGGCGAAAACAAAACTGGAACAGGGCGATAAAAAAGCGGCGCGCACGCATTTGCAGTGGGTGCTGGATAATGCCAGTCAACCCGCGCTTAAATCCGTGGCGCGGTTACGTCTGGCAAAGATTATCTACTCTGAAGGTGAATATCCCGTCGCATTGAGTTTATTGAGCGCCGATAATGCCGGCAGCTTTACCTCTGATTATGAAGAGCTGAAAGGTGATATTGCCCTGGCCATGAAAAATCCCGGCGAAGCCCGCGCCGCTTACGCCCGCGCTTTGGCCGCGTTGTCTGAAAACACCCAGGAGCGGACGCAGTTGCAAATGAAGCTTGATGATCTGGGAGTTAAGAATTAATGCATTGCAGGTCAGGTATTATCGGGGCGAGTATTATTCTGCTGTTGCTATCAGGAGGATGCAGTTCGACGCCGGATATTGACCCTCCGGCGAAGCTCGAGCCCCTGCAATTCCCGGCCCCGGTGCGCGTACTGTGGTCACAAAATCTGTGGTCAAAACTCAAAGGCCATGACTCGCGTTTTGCACCGTTGTTACACGGTGATCGGTTATTTGTTGCAGATAACAAAGGCCAGGTACGCTGCCTTGATGCGCAGAACGGGCGTATTGTCTGGGAAGCTAAAACCGGCCTGCGTATCGCCTCCGGGCCAAGTTTGAGCAATGAGCCTGGCGGTGGCTTGTTATTATTTGGCACCCATGATGCTGAAGTGCTGGCATTGCGTATGGACGATGGTGCGGTGGCATGGCGCAGCACTGTGTCCAGCGAAGTGCTGGCGCCGCCGCGTGCAACAGAGTATGGAGTGGCAGTGCGCACCATCGACGACAAGGTGTTCATGCTCGACGCCACAACGGGTAAGCGCCTGTGGGCGCATGCGCAGAATGTGCCGATATTAACGTTACGTGGCACCAGCTCGCCCTTGCTGGCTGGTGAGAAAATTGTGGTAGGTTTCGCTAACGGAACACTGGCCGCTTATAATGTCCGTGATGGCGCGTTGGTCTGGGAAGCGCGCGTGGGTGTGCCGCAAGGCCGTTCTGAACTGGAACAGATGATTGATGTGGATGCCGACCCGGTGCTGGTTGATGGGGTAATTTACGCAGTATCATTTCAGGGGCGTTTGGTTGCAGTAGATCAAGACTCAGGCCGTGTGTTGTGGTCGCGCGAAATGTCGGCCTATGCGGATTTCGTGGTTGATTCCGGGATTGATAAGGGCAAAATTTACATCACCGACCAGGCAGGCCATGTGTGGGCGCTGGAACGCAGCACCGGCACCGCATTATGGAAGCAGGACAAACTGCACGGACGAGGCGTTACCGCCCCCGCAGCGCAGGGCGATTTTCTGATAGTGGCAGACAATGAGGGATATGTGCATTGGCTGGCGCGTGATGACGGTCGTTTTGTGGCGCGCTACGAATTGAGCGAAGAATCCGGGTCAATCCAGATCAGCATTAAGCCAGTTGTCTCAAACGATATTGTATTTATTCGTGGTAATAAAGGTAATTTGGAGGCGTTGCAGCTTCGCAAATAAATGATGAAGTGACGATCCAAAATGTCAACGGAACTTGACAGCGGTTTTCGCCCCAGCAATCTTTGCTATTTACGAAATGTAAAGATTTTGATATCTTGTGAAGACCAGACTGCAATGCAATAAAGAGGTTGCACCATGCCTGTATTAAGCCCAAAACGACAGGTTACGTTACCCAAAGAGCTATGTGATCGGCTTCATGTCAGCCCAGGCGATGAGATTGACTTCGTTGAGAGTGAAGGCCGCATTACCATTGTTAAGAAGCGGATGGGCGCAAGTTATGGGGTTCTGAAACACCTCAAGGCCAACAAGCAACACACCGATGAAGACTCTCTGCTGAGTACCGTCACCAGGAGACAATCGTCAGCCAAGAGCAAGAGACGCGCTGCGTGATCTCTGTCGATACGAATGTGGTGTTGCGTCGAGTGCTCAACGACGATATGGAGCAATCAGAAAAGGCTCGGAAGTTGTTTGATGCAGGGGTGCCGATTCTCATTACCGATGTGGTGCTGGCAGCAACAATCTGGACATTGAAAGGGAAGCGTTACGGCGCACAGAAGCACGACATTGAGGTAATGATTATGAGTTTTCTGGAAGAGCCTAATGTAATTTTTGAAAGTCAGCAGGTGGTTTGGTCTGCGCTCAATGATTTCATTGCGGCACAACCCGTGAAAACCCCTAACGGCATAAAAACAGCGGATTTTGCAGATGCATTGATCGTGAACAAGTCAAAGGCGATCGCACATGACAAGAAGCAAGTCTACGAGGGAACCTATACCTTCGATCAGGCCGCGCTGGAAATAGACGGCACAAAGATACCTGTAGATGAGGCGCGCTGATGACTACCAAACCTGAAATTAAAGCCAATGATGTTTTATACCGGTTGTTGCGTGACGG
>JANOOA010000098.1:0-4541 GCA_031421115.1 Gammaproteobacteria bacterium
GGGAGTTAGTAGATCCCGGCAGTACGAGTAGAGATAATATTTATCTATAAGTATCAATATTTTATATTATTATTTGTTATTTGGCATCAAATTTGCTTGAGAATGGGGGTAGATGCACTTTTTTCGCCGAGTGGATGCGAGTTACATGGCGTAAACCCACAGAGGTAAACATGAATTTTCAGGAATTCAGGAAAGTAGGGCACTGGCCGACGCTGCTGGCGGCATTTTTGTATTTTGATATCAGCTTTATGGTCTGGGTAATCCTTGGGCCATTGTCACTTTACATTACCCAGGATCTTGGTTTGCCATTGTCAGAAAAGCTCGGGATTGTCGCCGTGCCGATTCTGGCGGGTGCCTTGTTGCGTGTGCCGATGGGTATGCTGGCCGACCATATTGGCCCCAAGCGTGCGGGGCAGCTTGGGCAGGTCATTGTCATGTTTGGGTTAGCCTATGCCTGGCTAATTGGCCTGGATTCCAAGCTGCAACTGGAGTTGATGGGAGTTGTACTGGGATTCGCTGGGGCCAGCTTTGCCGTGGCTTTGCCGCAGGCCAGCCGCTGGTATCCGCCGAATTATCAAGGCATGGTATTGGGCATTGTGGGCGCGGGTAACGCAGGCGTAGTGCTTGACGCGATGTTTGTGCCCTGGCTTGCCGAAAATTATGGTTGGCAAGCGGTATTCGGTTTCTTGCTGATTCCGGTGGTAATCGTGTTTTTGCTGTATTCATGGATGGCTAAAGATGCACCCATGCCACCCAAGCCGGTGACATTGAAAAACTATACCACCGTACTTAAGGCTGTGGACACCTGGTGGTTCATGTTTTTCTATTCGATTTCCTTTGGTGGTTTTATTGGATTGGCAAGCGCGCTGCCTTTATATTTTACCCATTGGTACCACGCCTCAGGTATTGCAGCAGGCATGATGGTTGCCATTATTGTGTTCGCTGGCTCGATGTTTCGGCCAGTGGGTGGTTGGTTGGCTGATCGTGTCGGCGGAATTCGCACATTACAAGTGTTGTTTGGCGTGGTGGCATTAGCATATCTCAGCATATCCTTCATGCCAGAAGGATCCGCACCCCTGGTTACGGGCACTGATAAAGTCAGTGGCTGGGGTCTATTTGAATTGCCCGCGTTGGCATGGGGCGCGGTGCTGATTTTCTTTATTGGTGCGATGGCTTTGGGTATGGGCAATGGTTCAGTATTCCAGCTTGTGCCGCAGCGCTTCCGTCATGAAATGGGTGTCATTACCGGATTAGTCGGCGCAGCGGGAGGCATCGGTGGTTTTGTGCTGGCCAAAACCTTGGGTTGGTCTCATGGACTATCGGGGAATTTTGCCTTGGGTTTCTGGATATTTTCAGGGCTGGCGGTTATTGGTTTGATTGGTTTGATTCGCGTCAAAATGCGTTGGCGGACTACCTGGGGTGCCGTGTCGGGAGCCAAAATATAAGAGAGCAACCTTGTATCTTTATACGTGCGGCTGTACGCTGCTGTGATTCTGAAAACCGCACCGGATAAACATGGCCAACGAACAGCTCCAAACGCGCATCGGCTTCGTCAGCATTACTGGCAAGCGTGCAGACAACCAGGATTATGTAGGCGCCTGTCTGAGTGATAATCGCCATTCCAGCTTGAAAGGCATGGTGATTGCCGTGGCTGATGGTGTGGGCGGCAATAAGGGTGGACGTCAGGCGGCAGAAATTACGCTACGGGGTTTCATCGAGGGGTATTTTGGATTACCTGAAACATTAGGCGTAGAGCGTGCTGCAGGTCGGGCGCTGGCAGCAATGAATCGCTGGATTCATATGCAGGGGCGGCATGATCAGTTTCTTGAAAACATGTCGACCACCTTCAGCGCGCTTATTTTGCGGGGTCGCCAAGCTTATGTGGTGCATGTGGGGGATACGCGTATTTATCGGCTGCGTGGCCAACAGCTCATGCGCCTGACGGTCGACCATACCTTATCCAACCCTGATCTTAATCATATCCTGTTTCGCGCCATTGGTCTGGAAGAAGGCTTGCGCATTGACTACGCAGTGCATAGCCTGGAGCCGCATGACCGTTTTCTGTTGTGCAGCGACGGTGTCCATGGCGTGCTTGCTGACCGGCGTATTCAACCTTTACTGGTTCAATATGCGGCTCCCGAAGAATGCGCGCAGGCCATAGTACAGGCCGCGCTGGATGCGGGAAGCCAGGATAATATCACCGCTCTGGTGATGGATGTGATTGGCGTACCTGCCGCTGAGCAGGGCGATCTTGAAGCAATCATTGGTGCATTGCCGATTCGTGAATTGCCCAATACAGGCGATGAGGTGGATGGCTTTAAATTACTGGCGAAAATTTCAGATGGCCGATACAGCCGCTTGTTCAAGGCAGAGGATAGCGCGGAAAAGCGCGTTGTCGCGCTGAAATTTCCTCACCCGCGTGTCACCAGCGAAGCGGCTTACCGGCGCGCTTTTGTGCGTGAAGCATGGATAGCGGCGCGCGTACTCAGTCCGTGGATTGTCGGTGTGATAGGGGTGGCGCCTGGCCGCCAGACGCGCCTGTATTCGGTGATGCCTTATTATGAGGGCATGACTCTGGAAGAGCGTTTGAAACAGCCGGCGAAAGTGTCACTTGAAGAAGGTGTGGATATTGGCATCAAACTCGCCAAAGCAGTGTATGCCCTTAACCGACTACGCATTATTCACCGTGATATCAAGCCGGATAATGTATTGTTGCAGGACGGCGGCGGACTGAAGTTGCTTGATCTGGGTGTAGCACGTTTACCGGGATTTACTGAGTTTGAAGAAAAAGAAATTCCAGGCACGCCCAGTTACATGGCACCGGAATTATTTGAAGGTGGGCAGGGTGATGAATCTTCAGATGTGTATGCACTGGGTGTGACCTTATATCGCATTTTTAGCGCGGGTCATTATCCCTATGGCGAAGTGGAGCCGTTCAGTCGGCCGCGCTTTAATAAACGCACCCCATTGACCCACTACCGTTCTGATTTGCCCGCGTGGCTGGATATATTGCTGATGCAAGCCGTTGCTGTTGAAAAATCCAGGCGTATTGGTGATGCGATGGAGCTTGCTTTTGAGCTGGAAAATGGATTGGCGCACGGTGTACGAGCGATACCGCCCAAGCAACCTTTTTATGAGCTTAATCCCGTGTTGTTTTGGCAATGTGTGGCGCTGGTGCTGACGTTAGCCTTGTTGGTAGTAATGGTTGTTTAGCTCAAATGTGTCACGCTTCTCGGTTGAAGTTTTGCACCATAACAATTCTCAGCGCTAATATTTGCACTAAAATGGTGCATTTGAGTGCTGTTAAGCTGTTTTCTATGAGGTGCGCAGCCCACGATATATAATGTAAATAATTGTTATGAGAGTGTGGCACTTAAATTGCATTATTGGTTTATAAGTCAAGTGATAGGTTGAATGTAAAATGTTGGTGAGGATAGGCGCATGAAAGAAAAACTGGTTTTGGTAGGCAATGGCATGGCTGGTGTGCGCGCCCTTGAAGAGTTATTGAAACTTGCGCCGGATAAATACGACATCACGGTATTTGGCGCAGAACCTTACGGTAATTACAACCGTATTCTGCTATCGCCGGTATTGGCCGGTGAAAAGACCATTGATCAGATCATGCTGAATGACAAGCAATGGTATGCTGATAACGGTATTACTCTGCATTGCGGAAAAGAAGTCACGCAGATTGATCGTGTCAATCGTAAAGTGATCGCCGCCGATGGCACCGAAGCCGCCTATGATTATCTGTTGTTAGGCACTGGCTCAAATCCTTTTATTATACCCGTGCCCGGCAATGACTTGCCCGGTGTGGTGACGTTCCGCGATATACGCGACGTTGATCTTATGCTGGATGCCTCCAGCAAGCATAAACATGCAGTCGTGATTGGTGGTGGTTTGCTAGGGCTGGAAGCCGCCAACGGGTTGATGCGTCAAGGCATGAGCGTGACTGTAGTGCACATCGGTGATGTCTTGATGGAACGCCAGCTTGACAAAGAGTCAGGCGCGATGTTGCGAAAATCTCTGGAAGAGCGCGGCATGAATTTCTATATGCAAGCGCAAACCGTTGCCATTACCGGCGAAGATCGCGTGCATGGCGTACGTTTTAAAGATGGCAGTGAATTGTACGCTGATATCGTGGTGATGGCTGTTGGCATACGCCCCAATATCGAGCTGGCAAAAAAATCTGGCATACATTGTGAGCGTGGCATTGTCGTCAATGATACCTTGCAAACTTATGATCCGCGTGTTTACGCCGTGGGCGAATGTGTGCAGCACCGGGGGCAGGCCTACGGTTTAGTGGCGCCGCTGTTCGAGCAGGCTAAAGTGTGCGCCAACCATCTTGCGCATCTTGGCTATGCGCGTTATCAAGGTTCCGTCACCTCCACAAAACTCAAAGTCACCGGCATTGATTTATTCTCGGCGGGTGATTTTACCGGTGATGACAGCACTGAAGAAATTGTGATGAAAGATGCCGCGCGCGGCATGTATAAAAAAATTGTGTTGAAAGATAATCGCATTCAAGGTGCCGTCATGTA
>JANOOA010000099.1:0-4909 GCA_031421115.1 Gammaproteobacteria bacterium
GTCGCCACCATCGCGCCATGCAGTCGCATCATGGGGGTGGTATCCGCTGGCGCGGCCACGACAACCGCGCGCGCCATGCCTTCATCGCCTAAAATGTTTTCTATGAATTCCTTAACTTCACGGCCACGCTCGCCAATCAGGCCGACCACAATGACATCTGCGTTAGTAAAGCGCGTCATCATGCCTAATAACACGCTCTTGCCAATACCACTTCCCGCAAATAAACCCATGCGCTGACCACGGCCGATGCTCAACAAGGCATTAATCGCACGCACGCCGACATCCAGAGGTTCACGGATGGGACGGCGCGACAGTGGATTAAAAACGCGACCCGCCAATGGCACCGTAGCGAGAGTGCGCAAGGGACCGCGTCCATCGAGGGGTTGACCGGCGCCGTCTAAAACGCGACCCAGCAGTGAATCACCTACTGCAACATCATAAGAACGCCGCACCGGAATTACACGTGCATTAGGGATTAAGCCACGGATTTCTCCGGTGGGCATGAGGAATGTTTTGTTGCCAGAAAAGCCAACTACTTCAGTTTCAACTACCGTATTACCGGGGCCAATCACACGGCAACGCTCCCCGATGGCCGCCTGGCATCCCACTGCCTCCAGGGTAAGCCCGACCATGCGCGTTAACTTTCCTTCAACGATGAGTGGGGGTGGCGATGCCAGCCGTTGCTGGCACTGAATCAACCGTTCGCGCCATATTGTACTGCGCAATGCTTCAGGATTATTTTCTGTCATGATCGCGCCCACCTCCCAGAATAGTGGCGGCAATCGCGGCTATGCGTGTATCAAGCGTGGCGTCAATTTGAGAAATATCCGTTACCACCTTACACCCTCCCCGTGTGAACAGCGGGTCTTCTACAACACGCCAGGTCTTGTCATTGCCAGTGAGGGATAATGCATTACGTACCAAAGCGGCATCTTCAGGGTGAAGATGCAAATTAACATTCCGCGAACCCACGGGTAAACTGGCTACGGCTTCTCTGACTACTGCAACAATTTGGCCGGGATCAGTCTTAAGTTCACGCCGGACAATCTGGCGCGCAATGGCAATTGAAAGGGCAACCAGCTCTTTCTCAATCTGATCATCCAACTGTATCAATGGCTCATGAAGCGTGGCTATTATTTGCATTAACCGGTTTGCTTGGGCCCGAATCTCGACAAGCCCTGCGGCATAGCCTTTTTTTTTGCCTTGCTCTAACCCTTCAGCATAGGCCTCTTCATATATGTCTTTCTTTTTCTGTTCTGTATGCTGCGTGGCAGGTGAGCCTGCCACTATTTTTTCCACTATATTAATAACCGGTATTGCACCATTTTGATAGGCGCGAAACACTTCACTGGGAATGATTTTACTCGGGGTCATTTTAGACAAAATCCTCTCCTTTTCCACCCAGTGATATCTCACCCGATTCTGATAAGCGTCGCGCTACTGTCAATATTTCTTTTTGTGCGGCCTCTACTTCACTTAAACGTACTGGACCTTTAGCTTCAAGATCATCACGTAACATTTCTGCAGCACGTTTTGACATATTTTTGAATATTTTATCTTTTAAGGTCTGATCTGCGCCTTTCAATGCGATAATCAGTGTTTCACTGGATATTTCGCGCAGTAATGTTTGCATACCGCGGTCATCGACTTCAGAAAGATCATCAAATACAAACATTAATTCTTCAATTTTCTGGCCTATATCAGCATCCGCATCCTTGACTTTTTCCATAATCGCGACTTCCTGGGTGCTGTCTAAAAAGTTCATAATGTTAGCTGCTGATTTTACTCCACCAACACTGGCTGATTTGACGTTACCGGTATTGCCGGAAAATTGTTTTTCCATAATCTCGTCAAGCTCGCGTAAAGCAGACGGCTGTATTCCATCCAGGGTGGCGATGCGCATCAATAAATCAGGGCGCATACGTTCTGGCATAAGGGTCAATATCTCGGCGGCTTGATCACTGTCAAGATAAGCCAGCACTATCGAAATAATTTGTGGATGCTCAAGGCGAATAAGCTCTGCAACAGCGCGCGCATCCATCCACTTCAAAGCCTCCAATCCTTTGGTGTTCTTTCCCATCAGAATACGGTCAATTAAACCAGCGGCTTTATCTTCACCCAAAGCTTCTGTCATTACTTTACGAATATAGTCTTCAGACCCAATACCTAAAGATGTTTGCTCATCAACGGTTGATATAAAATCCCTGAGTACGGTATTGACCTGTTCTTTGGTAACATTGGTCATCACCGCCATTGCATGGCCTAATTTTTGAACTTCTTTGGGGCCCATATGCTTCAATATCTGGGCAGCTTCTTTCTCGCCCAGCGTCATCAACAAAATAGCGGCACGTTCTGAACCGGAAAATTGGCTACTCATTTCAGCCATCGGTAGCGACCCATCCCTTTACGACCTGCGCAACCCGTTTCGGATCTTGCCCCACCAACGCCTTGGCATTGGCTAACTGCGATTCATAATTTACACTATTATTACTTTGGCCGCCCCCTTGAAACGCTATGCCCTGGCCCTGGGAGCCCATTTTGTTACCTGTCATATTAGTTAATTCAGGGTTACCTCCCACCTGCTGCAATTGCGCAACAGGGACTGATTTTCCTTTTTCAGCCAAACTGCGCAGCACTGGCTTAAGCACCACAAAAATCAACAGTAGTACTGCTATCGCACCCAAACCCTGCTTGGCCAGATCTTTAACCCAAGGGCGCTCAATCAAGGGTTGATCGGGAATCGGCGTTTCGATGGGGACTGTGAATGAAGCATTTATCACATTCAGGCTATCGCCGCGTGCTTCGTTGAAACCTACAGTCTCTTTAACCAATGCAGTAAGCTGCGTTATTTCCTCAGGCTTCAGGGGAGTGCGTACGGTTTCCCCTTCTTTACCCACCGTCTGTTTGTCATCTATAACCACAGCTACTGACAAACGTCGCAGTGAGCCCGAAGGCATTTGGGTATGGCTGATGGTTTTGTCAACCTCAAAATTACGGGTTGCACGTTTGGTACTGTTCAATGCTGCGCCGCTATTATTCGCAACTACCGCCGCATTTGGAGTCGCGACGGGTGGAGTAACGGTGCCTCCCGCAGGCGGCTGATTAGTCAATGCGCCAGGCACACCACTTGGAACAAGTCCGGACATCCCCGATTGCTCATCAACGGTTTGCTCACTGCGTATGGCACTTTGTGCCGGGTTAAATGTTTCCTTGGTTTCTTCGGTAATACTAAAATCAAGTTCTGCGACCACCTGGGCGCGCACGCCGCCAACCCCGGCCATCGGTGAGATGATGTCTTCTATACGCTTGATATAATAATCTTCAAGACGACGACGGTGTTCAAACTGGTTGGTGGTTAACTGCATGCCGCGTGATGACTCAGGAATGGTCAGCAAGCGGCCCTTCTGATCAATGACCGTGACGCGCTCAGAGCTCATGTTCGGCACACTGGATGCGACCAAATGCACAACCGATGACACCTGACCTTCTGATAATTCCCGCCCAGGAAAAAGGCTCACCAATATCGACGCGCTGGGTTGTTCACGATTTCTCACAAACACTGACTGTTTGGGAATCGCTAAATGCACACGTGCATTCTGCACATTGCCCAATGTTGCGATGGTGCGCCCCAACTCACCTTCAAGGGCATGCTGATAACGTGCGTTTTCCATAAACTGGCTGGAGCCAAATGTGGGCTGCTCATTAAGCATCTCAAACCCCTGGGTTGTACCTTTGGGCAAGCCTTGCGACGCCAGTTTGAGACGTGCCGCATGCACCTGATCAGCGCCGACCATCACCGCACCGGTAGCCTCATCCACTTTGTATGCAATACCGTCTTTCTGCAGCGCATCGGCAATCTGTGCCGCATCCTGCGACGCCAGGCCACTGTATAAAACCCGGTAATTAGGCGTTTGTGACCATAACACTACTCCCACACCGAGTGCCACGCTGGCAGCCAGACCGAGCATTAATCCCAGTTGCCGCAGCATCGGTAAACTACCGAAACCGCGCATCGATGTCGACATATTTTCTGTTTTAGCGGTTGCCATTTTTAGTTTCTCTGTTTATGCTAAAAAAGCAGTTGTCCACGAAAAACACGAAAGGCACGAAATAAAACAAGAAGTTGCATTGCTTTAACATTTCACCCATTGGGTATTAATTCGCAGCATAGAACCCTTTGAATTTTTTCGTGTTTTTCGTGTTTTTCGTGGACAACTGCTTTTTCTAGGATTATCCATTACATAGGCATGCTCATGACTTCCTGATAAGCAGATACCAGTTTATTTCGCTCTTGACTCATGGCCTGGAAGGAGAGGCTGGCTTTTTGCAGACTGACCATCACTTCGTTAAGATCAACTTTACTATCTCCGGCTTGAAAGGCCTGCGCCAAACCACCCGCATGTTGTTGAGCAGCATTTACATTTTCAATACTGTTTTGCAGCAGACTGGCAAAATTGGCCTGCCCCGTTGCCATATTTTCGCCTAAATCCGGCTTTTGCTGTGCCTGTATTGCCATGCTGCGCATCTGTGCCAATATTTGATTTACATCTATCGTGTTACTCATAACCCTCTCCCTTGTTTAATCTGGTATAGCAACGCCGGCTTCACGTAACCGCGCCAATTTATAGCGTAATGTACGTGGGCTGATGCCAAGGCGTTTTGCAACATCGCTGCGATTGCCTTGTGTGGCCTGCAATGCATCAACAATCAATTGTTGCTCATGCGCCTTCAAATCACCTTCGAGCAATATAGGCTCTTGGGAATCATTACTGTCCGGTAATGGTGATCTCGTCGGCTGGGGTGGAAATTGAAAACATAAATCCTGCAAACTAATTACAGCACCTGATTTCATGATCAATGCGCGCTGTATGACATTATCCAGTTCACGTACATTGCCGGGCCAGGAATA
>JANOOA010000100.1:0-3858 GCA_031421115.1 Gammaproteobacteria bacterium
CAGGAATCTTTGGTCAACGCATTATCCTTTACTTGAGTCGCGGCATCAGTTCAACAAAATTGCAAGGCCCATGGCGGCTATCAAGTTGATATTTCAGAATGTGATTCCAGGCAGTGTGACATGCGTTGGTTGATCCCGGTATGCAGAATATGAAAGTGCCATTAGCGATTCCGGCCAGGGCGCGTGATTGCAAGGCCGAGGTCTGCACTTCTTGATAAGACACGCTGCGAAACATCTCGCCAAAGCCGGTTATTTCTTTATCGAGTAACGGTAAAATTGCTTCGGGAGTCACATCGCGCCAGGTAACACCGGTGCCGCCCGTAATCAAGACCACGTCAATCGCAGGCGCTGCGATCCAGCGCGACACCACAGCGCGAATTTGATAAATATCATCAGCACTAATGATTTTTTCGGCCAGGCGATGCCCCGCGCCCGTCAGGCATTCTGCCAAGGCTTTTCCTGAGATATCGGTTGCTTCAGTGCGTGTGTCAGAAACGGTTAATACGGCGATATTAACAGGTATGAATTCCTGGTTTTTAGGGGGTTTAGGCATTAAGTAAGGTTCCTGGAGATTCTCAAAGTCATTATACGTATTCAGTTCTATTTGTGGTACGGGATTATCCTTAAAAACGGCGATTGGACGCTCCCTGGTGAAATGAGTCACCGATTTAGGATAATGGTGCATGCCAGAGAAAATACGCACCGTAATGGATCATTGCTTATGAAGTATCACCAAAAAGGTGCGGTGTGGAGTATTGATAGAGGGATGCCGAGATCTTCCCCGTTATTTTAAATGCCTGAATTAAATAAATAAAAAATATATTTTATTGGTATGGCATGCTACTTGCCTTAAGTGTAAAGCAAGTGAGAGAGATTTTCAGGTGATATAAAACGTATCAGATCGAGGCGGTAATGAAGCTGCGTATCATGTTAGTCGATGCTGACCCACAGCGCATGGACTTGCTGATGAATACGTTACAGGAGGCCGGGCACTGGGTTGCAATGTGCGGCGATGAGACCGGAAATCTTTGTGAGCATGTACGTGAGATTCAACCCGATGTGATTATTATCGGTACGGATTCACCCACACGCGACACATTGGAACACTTGTGTGTAATTGATCGTGACGAACCCCGTCCGGTCGTGATGTTTACGCATGATAACGATACGCAGAAGATGCGTGCAGCGATACGGGCCGGTGTCAGTGCCTACATCGTTGATGGGTTGACCAGCTCACGCGTGCAATCTATTATTGATATTGCAATTGCGCGTTTTGAAGAATATCAAGCTCTTAAAAATGAATTAGAGAAAGCGACGACTACGCTTGCCGAACGCAAACAAATTGAGCGCGCCAAAGGCTTTGTAATGAAGCAGCGTGGTTGCAGCGAAGGCGAGGCCTATCAGTTGATGCGAAAATTGGCAATGAATAGTAATAAAAAATTGGCTGAGATTGCGGATAATATTAATACCGCAGCCGACATTTTTTCATGATTTTTGAGTAAAAGATTCCCAACGCTGGGGATCATGTTGAGTTAATACAGTAAACCAAAGGCGGTTTACTTCTGGACAAAGGCGTCCATTTGCAGGGGATACACTCCTTGTGCAAGTGGACGCCTTTTTTTTGCACTATGAAAAAGCGGAGAGTATGGGCATGAGCGACGATAGAAAAGTAAATGATAAGAAAGGCAACCTTGTTAATGTGGCGCTATCAAATGATATTTCACGCCGGGATTTCATCAAGGCCAGTGGCATGGCATTAGGAGGATTGGCAATGATGGGTATGATTCCATCAGGGATTCAGAGTGCGGCGTGGGCGGCAGGCTCGGATGCACCGGAAAAAACGGATATCAAGATTGGATTTATTCCCCTGACAGATTGTGCCAGTGTGGTGATGGCTGGCGAGCTGGGATTATTTAAAAAATATGGCCTGAATGTCACCGTAACAAAAGAAGCAAGCTGGGCTGCTGTGCGGGACAAGCTGGTGAATGGTGAGCTGGATGCGGCGCATGTGCTGTATGGTTTGGTATACGGTGTGCAGATGGGCATCAGTGGCCCGCAAAAAGACATGGCCGTATTAATGACCCTGAATCAGAACGGCCAGGCTATTACTTTATCCAATCAGTCCAGAAATAAAGGCGTTACCGATGGCCCTTCTTTGAAGAAACTCATCGATAAAATTGAAGGCGAGAAACGTGAATATACGTTTGCGCAAACATTTCCCACGGGAACGCATGCCATGTGGCTGTATTACTGGCTGGCAAGTTATGGCATCAACCCACTGACGGATGTTAAAACCATTACTGTTCCACCCCCGCAAATGGTGGCAAATATGCGCGTGGGAAATATGGATGGCTATTGTGTGGGTGAGCCATGGAATGCCCGCGCCATTTACGACAAGATCGGGTTCACCGCCGCGACCACCCAGGAAATATGGAAAGATCATCCGGAAAAAGTATTGGGAACCACCGCAGAGTTTGCGCAAAAATATCCTAACACTACACGGGCCATGATTATGGCCGTGCTTGAGGCTTCGAGATATATTGATACCTTGTCGAATCGTCCGGGTATAGCAAAAATAATTTCCAGTAAATCCTATGTGAATGCACCAGAAGACGTGATAGAAGGCCGATTCCTGGGCGATTACGACAATGGCATAGGCAAGAAATGGAAAGACCTGGATTTCATGAAATTTTACAATGATGGCGCGGTGAACTTCCCCTATTTGTCGGATGGCATGTGGTTTATGACGCAACACAAGCGTTGGAAGTTGCTTAAAGATGATCCGGATTACCTTGCCGTGGCACAAAAGGTTAACAAGATTGAGTTGTACAAGCAGGCTGCAGAGCAAGTGAAAGTGCCGGTGCCAAAAGACCCCATGCGTGTCAGCAAAATGATTGATGGCGTAGTGTGGGACGGAAAAGATCCTAAAAAATACGCTAACAGCTTCAAAATAAAAGTGTAAGGAGGTGTGGCATGGCCGTCATAAGCATTAATCGAAAAATAAAAGATAATATTTCTCAGGAAGAAGGCAACGTTGAAAATAATGTGATGAATGTTGACATGGGTAAATCAGAGGATAAAAAGGCTGAAATACCTAATAAAAAAATCATTTTATTGAGTAAATCAGCCAGGGAATTTTTGTTTAAAAAAACATTGCCACCCCTGCTGGGAGTAGCATTATTTATTGTCGGGTGGGCATTTTTGGCTCAACAAAGTGAAAATCTGCCAGGACCAGAAAAGACCTGGAATTCTGCGGTAGAGTTATTCAGTGATCCTTTTTATGACAATGGCCCTAACGACAAAGGAATCGGTTGGAATCTTCTGAACTCATTACAGCGTGTGGGTATGGGTTTTGGGCTGGCAGCACTGATTGGTATTCCATTAGGCTTCATGATTGGTCGTTTCGCATTCTTCCATGCAATGACATCCCCTATCATCAGCTTATTGCGTCCGGTGTCGCCACTGGCATGGTTGCCGATTGGCTTGCTGGTATTTCAGGACTCGCAACCTGCCGCCATTTGGGTGATTTTTATATCCAGCATCTGGCCCATGGTTATAAACACGGCGGTGGGTGTTACCAAAATCCCACAGGATTATATGAATGTGGCGCGCGTTCTGAATCTGTCTGAATGGAAAATATTTACCAGGATTTTATTCCCGGCAGTTTTGCCTTACATGATGACCGGTGTCAGATTATCAATGGGGATAGCCTGGTTGGTGATCGTTGCCGCAGAAATGCTTACTGGTGGCGTGGGTATAGGCTTCTGGGTGTGGGATGAATGGAATAACCTCAATGTAGAGCACATTATCATTGCCATATTTGTTATAGGCATCGTTGGGTTACTGCTTGAAAAGTTT
>JANOOA010000101.1:0-7003 GCA_031421115.1 Gammaproteobacteria bacterium
GTTGTTTCAGTAACACTCACAGCGCCATTAAAACGTCCTTGCACGCGGTCAAGTCCTGATAAATAGCATCAAGCTGGGCGCGGCTGGCGGCTTGTATGGTGACAGTAATCGCCAGGTAGTTGCCGCCCTGGCTCAGGCGGCGGGTGATCGTCGTTTCGTCCAGATCAGGTACGTGGCGGCGCATAATGTCAATGACTTGCGCTTCAAAGACGGCGCTGCATTTTCCCATCGCCTTGATGGGAAACTCACAGGGAAACTCCAACAGGGATTCTGGCTCGGCGCTCATGCTATTAATCGCCCCTCTCCCTAACCCTCCCCCCGCCAGCGGGGGGAGGGGATGTGGCGCCCGGGCTCAGCGTGTGAACCTTATCTTTTGCCTGCACGCACAGCCTGCTTATAGTCCTGATACAGCCCGTACATTTTTTTGAACAATGGCCCCGGTGTGCCGTCGCCTACAGGTTTGCCATCAAGCACCGTGATGGGCATTACTTCACGCAACGAGGATGTTTGCCACAGCTCATGCGCGGTGCGCACCTCATGTTCGGAAATTAGCCGTACTTCGCAGCGGATATTATTTGCGACGGCCAATTCTATGACAACATCATAGGTAATGCCAGGCAGCATGAGATGGTCTTTGGGCGGCGCGAGCAATGTGCCGTTTTGCACCACAAAGATATTGCTGGCAGCGCCTTCAGTAAGAAAATTGCCGGGGGGGTTGGCCAACTCGCGCAGCAACACCACTTCTACAGCACCGGCATCCACTGCCAGTTGGCGTAACAATACGTTGGGCAACAGCGATGTAGCTTTGATGTCACAACGTAGCCAGCGATTATCGGTGGCGGTAATCGCGCTCACGCCAGTGGCGCGCAATTCCGCTGCGGGCACTGTCATCGGGCTGCTCATCATGAAAATAGTAGGTTTAATGCCGGGCGGAAAAGCATGATCGCGTTTGGCGACGCCGCGCGTGATTTGCATATAAACAGATTGATCTTCGCCGTCATTGTGCGCGATGAGCTGCGTAATCAAGTCCGTCCATTCCACAACGGTGTGCGGATTTTTGAGGCGGATGCCGTCGAGGCTGTGCTGTAAACGCCGCAAATGTTCCTGTAGGCGAAACGGTCGTCGCGAATAAACCGGTATGACCTCATACACGCCATCACCAAAAATAAAACCGCGATCCAGCACCGGCACATGCGCCTGGTCGATAGGCATGAAGACACCATGCAGGTAGACGATGGGGGTATGTTCAGGCATACAGGTCTCCGATTTTATCTTAAGCGAATTTATAGGACACCCTTTTTTCAGGTACAACTACTCCATCAACAACAGCCCCCAGTCAACAAAGCGCCGCCACACACCCCCTTCCTTAACCGCCTGGAGTGCGACCAATGGCTGTTTGGCGACTTCTTTGCCTGCGAGCACAACCTTGACTGTACCATAAGCCTGCCCTTGCGCAACTGGGGCCATAATTTTCGGATAGATACTCATGGACGCTGCCAGACCTTTATATTGGCCGCGCGGAATGGTCAGGTAAAGGTCTTTGCTTAATCCCAATGCCAGGTTTTCTGCCTCGCCTTTCCAGACACGCACGGTGGAAAGAGGTTTTTTTGCTGCATACAGTCGATGCGTTTCGTAAAAACGAAAGCCATAATTTAACAAGGTCTGACTCTCGTTGGCGCGGGCATTTTCACTGGCGGTGCCCAGCACCACGGCAATCAATCGCATACCGTCCCGCAACGCCGAAGACACCAGGCAAAACCCGGCCGATTCGGTATGGCCGGTTTTCACGCCATCCACCGTCGGGTCTCGCCCTAACAGCAGGTTGCGGTTAGGTTGGGTAATGCCATTAAACATGAATTCACGCAACGAATAAAATTTATAGTATTGCGGAAAATCATGAATCAACGCACGAGTTAATGTTGCAAGGTCACGCGCCGTGGTGTAATGCTGCGGCGCAGGCATGCCTGCGCTATTTTCAAAGTGGCTGTTGGTCATGCCCAATTGTTTGGCGCGATGATTCATCATGGTGGCAAACACGGTTTCTGTACCCGCCACATGCTCGGCCAGAGCCACGCTGGCATCATTACCGGATTGCACAATCATGCCCTTCAACAAGTCTTCCACCGACACCTGGGTGCCCACCTGCACAAAAGTACGCGATCCCGCCATGCGCCACGCAGTTTCGCTGATGGTGACCCTATCGCTCATCTTGATTTTACCCGAGCGCATCTCATCGAATACCAGGTAGGCGGTCATTAATTTGGTAAGGCTGGCCGGCTCCAGGCGCTGATCGGCATTCAGGGCTGCCAGCACCGCGCCACTCTGGAAGTCTTGCAGAATGTAACCACGCGCGGCGATAGGCGGTGCACCGGGCACGGGAATGGGTGCGGCAGAGGCGCTCACACACGCCGCCAACAACAACCAGGTACTGATGATTTTCAACGCCGGGATAAAAGAAAAATAATGCGATACGACATTCACGATGGGGTCATTCCTTTGGAAACTAGCATGTTCATTGAAAAAACGTAGACTATTACTGATACTCTCAAGTAGAGGGGTATTTTACTGCGGAATGGGTAGGTAAAAAACCCTTTCGAGATTTAAATTGGGATAATAGAGGGAAAAGCGCTACCAGCGCCAGGAAAAGCGTATGGCTGCGTAGGGCTCATCGTTATCAAAGGGATGGATGGTGCCTCCGCCAAAGAGCCGCATGTCAACGCTGAGGTCTTGCAAGTCGAGGTACATATTCGCACCAGGATAGCCCATGATCATTTTGGCGGAAAAGCCGACGGGCAGAGAAAACCGGCGATCGGGGTCATAAGGCTTTAAAAAAGCGAAACGTCCATGCAATCGTTCGTTGGCCAGAAGACGCAGGACGCGATGAACGCCGACCTCGCCGGGGTTGATATTTTGCCGCAGGTCACCCGGCGCGGCAAGCTCGTACGGACAGGCTGGCGACAGTATGCCAGCCGGGCGCAGGCAATCTATCGACCCCAATGTGGGCTGGGTAGGCACCAGGCTGAATACATCCCCACCGTCCGCATTCGCGCCCCCCGAGCCTATAAACAGGGTGCCGACAAAAGCCAGAAATGCCATTATCAGGCTACGGGTAGTTAACTGCATGGCTAACATCTCCAAAAAAGTAGAGAAGCTGTGGCAAGCATACCTTAAATACAGCGCAAAAATTGTGCGGCGCGTCACAAAATAAGCATTTTCCACGTCTTGTTTTTATGGGTCAGTCCGTCGACCAAGTGCTATTTTTGGCAAATCGCCAGTCAGACCCATGGCGTGGCGCATAATCAGGTTTTTTACTGGCGGAAGTCGATGCGTAAGCCGCAAACCGCCTATGCGCAACCAGCGCATAGGCACCAAGTCATTACTAAACAACCGCTTGAAGCCATCCATTAGAGCCATCATGGCAAGATTGTCGCCTTTGCGCCAGCGTTCATAGCGGCGCAGTATACTATGGGCGCCAATATCCTTGTCTGAATTATAAGCATCCAGGATCACCTCTGTAAGGGTAGCGGCATCCAGCACGCCAAGGTTAACCCCCTGCCCCGCCAAAGGATGCAGGGTGTGAGCGGCATCGCCGATCAACGCCAGGCGTGGTGCAGTGTAGGCGCTGGCATGTTGCAGGCTGAGGGGAAACGCGGCGCGGGAGCCAGCGGCGGAGCCGTGACTGGGACTAGCGCTTGCAATCATCTTGCCCAGCTTGTCACCAAAGGCGTGCTCCAGCGCCGCAAGAAACGCCGTTTCGTCCATGGCCACCAGCCTATCGGCGTGTTCGGGGGTGGTTGACCAGACAATCGAGCAGCGACCGTCATGGAGCGGCAAAAAAGCCAGCGGGCCGCTGGGCAAAAAACGTTGCCAGGCAGTATCACAGTGTGGCAATTCGGTTTTGACGGTGGCAACCACCCCTTTTTGCGCATAACTCCAGCCGCGCGTGGCAATTCCGGCGAGTTGCCGCACCTTGGAGTGCGCGCCATCGGCACCCACGATCAGTTTGGCGGTAAGCGAGTGAACTTGATTCAGACCGGTTTGGCTCAGATCTACCTGTACGCCATCGGCGGTGATGGCCATAGACACCACGCTGGCGGGGCACAGTAAGGTGATGTTGCTGAAGCTGCGCAACCGCTCCAGCAGTGCCGTTTGGATGACGCGATTTTCTACAATATAGCCTAAGGTGGACTCGCCGATGTCAGCGCTGTCAAAATGGATTTCGCCTTTATATACAGGGGTAGCAACAGCGTTATAATCAGAGGCGCCGCCCGCATCCCAGACATGCATTTCACGAAACGCGTTCATGCGTCGTGCCGCCATACCGGGCCAGGCGCCTACGGCGGTGAAGATGCGTTGCGAGGCGCGGGTGATGGCAGACACGCGCAGATCAATATCATCATTAAGCGGCACGTCAACGGGCAATGCCTGGGCTTCAAGCACAGCGATGCGCAACGCGCTTGACCCCAGGGCACATGCCAGCGTGGCGCCAACCATGCCGGCACCGACGATAATGACGTCGTAATCTTGCGATAGTGTTTCCATAAAACAATTCGTTTGGCGAACATGACTCAAGGTTAAACCGCGCATAAATCCTGCGATTCTTACATATACTTAAGTATATGTAAGAAGTTTACCATAGCCCCAGACACAGGCAGGTGTAATTAAAGGCCGGAGCACACCGCACGTGCGGGGCGCAAACCCCTAACAAACGGCGCCTTTGCTGCTCAAGGCATCCGTTTTTAGAGTACACTCGCATCCATGACTAAAAAACCTCCCCACAGCACGAGCGCCGCGACTCCGCGCCACACCCACATCCAGCAAGCCGCCGAACTGCTCGACCTGATTCTGAACAACAGCACCCGCCCCGCCGACAAACACATGGAAACCTATTTTCGTGAACACCGCAACATGGGTGTGCGCGATCGTGGCTTTGTCGCCGAAGCGGTGTATGGCTGCCTGCGGCGGCGGCGCTTTCTGGAATATATTGCAGGCGATGGCGCATCGCCACAGATGTTGGTGCAAGTTTATCTGCTCGTCGCGCAGGGCTGGAGCGCCCGCGCGCTCACCGAGGTTGGCATGGCCGACGCAAATTCCCTGGCCACACGCGTGCGCACTCTCGATAAAAACACGCTGCCGCTGGGCGTGCGCACCAACTTTCCTGATTGGCTGCTAGAGCGCTTGCTTACACAGCTTAACGACGCGCAAGGACGCGCTAGTGCCGCGGAAGGCGCGACTGCATGGATGCAGGAGGTAGAGCAACGCAAGGAGCCGTTGCCGAGGATGCCGGGAACGGCCGAAAACGAAATCGTGGCGCTCGCCGACGCACTGAATCAACCCGCCACGCTTGATCTGCGCGTCAACACACTCAAGGCAGATCGCAACAGCGTGGCGCAGCGTCTTGCCGACGACGGCTTTCCTATCGAACTCACACCATATTCTCCGCTCGGCCTGCGCCGCCGCGAACGTGCGCCGCTGTTCAACACTCCCAGCTTCAAGGAAGGGCTTTTTGAAATACAGGACGAAGGCAGTCAACTGGTTTGCTTACTGCTAGAAGCCAGGCGGCGCGAAATGGTAGTAGATTTCTGCGCCGGTGCCGGTGGAAAAACTTTACAGATCGGCGCGTTGATGGCTAACACCGGCACGTTATACGCCTTCGACGTTTCACAAAAACGCCTCGACGCCCTCAAGCCGCGCATCAAACGCGCCGGGCTGGACATTGTGCGTATGGTGACGATAGCTCACGAGCGTGATACGCGCGTGCAGCGTTTACAGGGAAAAATTGATCGCGTACTGGTTGACGCCCCCTGCACTGGCACCGGTACATTGCGCCGCAATCCCGACATTAAATGGCGTCCCGTAGATCTGGTGGAGATCAACGCGCTGCAACAACGCATCCTCGCCGCCGCCGCACAAATGGTGAAACCCGGTGGCCGCCTGGTGTATGTAACCTGCAGCCTGCTTAAAGAAGAAAATGACGATGTCGTAAATGCTTTTCTCAGCCAGCATCCCGATTTTCACAGCCTGCCCGCCGCACAGATTTTAGCGCGGCAACAGGTGTCCGGCATCGTCAGCACTGACGATCATGCGCTGCGGCTTTATCCGCATCAACATGGCACCGATGGCTTTTATGCGATTGCACTGGAACGTGATGCCATAAAAGAAAAAAACACGCCGTAACTCGCGTGCTTTGAAGACATTATGTGCCGGCCTGCTGAGTCTACGTGAGTGCCGATAACGCGGACTCCACCCAGCCGAAGCCGATCCTTTCTTGCTCAAGACGCAAATTCTTGCGTATTCGATTGTCTCGCAAATCGTCGTAGAGCACCCTTTCCTCAGGGTTCAGCCTGGGCAAGTCGCGTAGCGTCTGTTTCTCTTCCTCACCCCATAGCGTTTCAAATGCCAACAAAGAATTTCGGTCCATCAGGAACGACTCCACATGGTCGAACTGGCTGCGTAGCTGATCAAGAATCGCGAAGCCGTGGGTGTCGATATCACCCCAATAATGGACGCGGCAATGCGAAAGCCATTCGGCCTTGCTCAACATCTCGAAACCATATCCCGCACCGAAAATGACCAAGCTGTCCTTAACCTGCGGAAAGGCCAGGAAGTTGATCTCGTTCTCGGTAATGAAAACACGCGCGACATTGGGATCGAGTCGGGCAAAACTCTCGGCATCCAGGGTGATGTCCTGCATGAGATCACCCTGCAATAGGGCATGCTCTGGATCGAGAACGCGGAAGCGAATGCGCACCGGTTTGTCATAAAACCCGTAACGCTTTGCGAATTGGCTCACGCCGGATGCCGTCGGATCGATGGCCTCGGGCAGCAAGACAATATCCAGCAACTCAAGGAGCACGCCGCGATGGGCTTCGATGAACTTGCTGTGCACACCTGGGATGTTTACCTGCCTTAGGTACATGCCAGGGCGTGGATGGGCTTGCATCCACGCGACGATTTCCAGCAGCCGATTCCACTCGTCAACCAGTTCCAGTGCCCGCAGTGG
>JANOOA010000102.1:0-6511 GCA_031421115.1 Gammaproteobacteria bacterium
CCGCCGCCTAGCGTGCAACCGTCTTCAGGATCGACAGTGACGGCTTTCAGCGCACCCATCCCGTCCAGCGTGGTACCTTTCACCTCTACACACCTGCCAAGGGTAGGAAGAGTCGCGAAGTTCACGACCTGCGCGCCCAGAGTGAACGTACCAGCACCAGTATTAACAGCACTCACAATCCCCTTCAACTCGTATTCTGCCGTGCCCACCGTTTTGAGCTCGATGCGGGTAGCGCGGATTCTTCCGGTACTATCTCTCAAGCCACTGACCTCAACAATACGATCGGGCGGCAGGGTTGCCAGGTTTGTCACAGATGTCGCACCATCGCCCACGAACACCGTCTGGGCGCTGACGATCACCGGCTGACCGAGCACCGTCAGGGTGCCAGCGCCACTGACACCACTGACAATGGCAGTGGCCGGGCCTTGGATATCGTCGGTGTGCCGAATGGCAGTGGCCGTGCGCACGCCAGCATTGTCCTCGGTCCAGTTGACTGTTACCACCATGCCTAGGCCCAAGGCAGCCTGGGGCTGATTCGGGTTGTCATCAACAGTGATGGCCGCACCGCCAGTATGTATCCTGACGCCATTAACATACACGCTGCCAAAACCGGTGACCAGACCCTGGCTGATGCCCGTGCCGCCCGTGCCGCCAGCAGCAATGCCGCCACCGCCACCGCCGCACGACGCCAATGTGACCAAACCGAGCGCTACCAGTACACCTTTTGATAATTTATTCATAAATGATCTCCTTGAAATTATGGACAATACCAAAACACCGTAAAAATTTGCGGGCTTGCGCCCTATTTATCTTACCTAAAACCCAATCTATGGCAAGTGATATATATCCCGTAAAACCACACTGCGAATGTACACCCTGTTACTGGCACCTGTTTAATTTGCCATTAAATGGGAATATAATCCCATTTATGGAGAATGTCAAGCGTATTGCGTCACATTTTTGATGGATTGTTTCGATTCTTTGAAATGAATGGCCTCACAGCCGGGAACCCCACGCCCCTGCCGTGTTTTAGTATCGGCCAGCGTTGTGGGAACCTTTAGGATGAAATGGGGTGTTCGCAACAAAATTCAATGGCGGTTTTCAGAATATTATTAATAGCGGATTAACTATCGAAATGACGCATTAGTCCAAATAATCCATTAGAAAATCCTACATTCTTCCCCCTTTGAAAAAGGGGGGTTAGGGGGGATTTAGCGGTGTATCCATGCCCCGTAAATCCCCCTTTTTCAAAGAGGGGATGCTCCGTTATACCCAGACTTATGTCGTGGGACAATCTGGGTTAAAGAAGACGCCATTAAAAATCTACTTGGCCACGCACCTGGAAAATATCGGCATTGCCTTGCGCTGTGCCGTTTTCGTAGTCGGCAACTACATAATTCGCCATCAGCCGGGCATGGCGGTTGATGTGCCAGTTGAGCCCCAGCGTGATGTCGCTGAGTTTCTCGCCGCGATCATCGCTGATCACACTTTTGCGTACCGCCATTTCCCAGGCGCCCCAGGGGTTTTCAGGTTTGATGGCACCGAATCTGCCATTGTGATAAGGGCGTGATTCCCCGGTCAGAAACCAACTGGCATAGGCATAATAACCGTCGATATTCCGCCCCTGCCAGCCATCACTACGACTGACAGCGGAGCGCACGTATTCCGCCTGCAAGGAAACGGGCCCGTTGACAGCCGCCGCTTCCAGACCGGTCAGCACGATATTGTCGACATTTCTTATCGTCCCGGTGTTGAACCAGGCAGGCGCCAGATCGGACTCGGGGCGGGCACGGTAACGCAGCGTGTTATCTCCCGGCACACGATAGCTGGCGCCCGCGCCAAAGTGCAGAAGCCTGCCTTTTGTATCAATGGGGGCATAGGCAACACGTCCGGTGAACGCCCTTTTGAGGTTATTGGAAGAACTCAGATCTTCCGTGAACCCCCCTGCTTCCAGAGCCAGTCCTTTTGCAGGCGCGGCGGAAAAACCGACGCCTACGCTTCTGACTGGGGAAAATGTGTATGGCAAGCCGCGCTCCATGAAGGTGGTCGCTCTGGAGCTGGTGGCCGCTTCCAGACTGAAGGGTTCGTAGAACTGCCCTGCTTTGATCTTCAGCGCTTTAACGCCGGAATAGGCAACGGACGCCTGCCAAATCTCGACAGGATCAGCATTGCTGACATTATTAAGGGCATTGGTGACATCCAGGGTCACATTGTAATCCCAATCCCCATAGACGCTCCCCTGCGCGGAAAGGCGCGCGCGGCGGAATCCGCTCTCATCGGTATAGCCGGTGGTCTTTCCCTGCAACGCGTCATGGCCCTGATACCAGACGGCATCATACATCAGCAGCCCGCCGAGCTTGAAAGTGAATTGCGGGTTTTTTGGGACTTTATTGGCCGATTCGGCAAAAACCGGGTTGACCGCCATTAGAATAGCGGGCAGAACAGCGAGGAAATATTTCATTTTTCATTCCCGAACAGACAATCAAAAACCATTTCGCCCATCCTTCCACGCTTCATGTTCTGGGTGAAAGAGTGACGGGAACGCGGCAATGTATGAAAGGTGTAGGACGTTTTGAGGCCCTGCGCCTCGGCGGCGCGCGTCATCGCGGCAATCCAGCGCTCGCCGCGCGCAAGGCGGGTGGGGCCCTGCTGCTGTGCAATCTTCGGGGATTTATTCAACGCCACATCCTGCCGCACGTCCCGCTCGCCAACCAGCACGCAGGTAGGGATGGTCAGGAAACGGGCCAGATCAAAGGTGACACCCGGCAAATGCTTCGTCTGCACTATGCCCCTGGGATATTTTACGGTGGAATCAGGGAAGGTATACCAACCGGGCGCGCCCAGCACGACCTTTGCGACCCGCTCCGGGTGCGCCAATGCATAACGGTGCGCAAACTGCGCCCCGCCGGAATAGCCAAACAAGAATAACTTGCCGGTCTGGGCGCCCGTCAAACGACCCACTTCAGCGACGATCCTGTCCAATGCCAAATCTGCGCGCTCGCCTTTGTCCTTTCGCCCCAGGCGCTGATAATCGGGGAAACTGTCCTGCGAAAAGTCCGGGGCGATCAATACTACGCCGTAGCGTTCGGCGAAGGACGCGAAACGCTCGGCGTGCTCACGCGCATTGCGCGAGATGCCATGCACCGTAATGAAGACCGGCGCATTGGCGCCACCGCGCTGCGGCACATAGAGAAAATATTCCTGACGCGTGGCATCGCCAAGAATCTGCTTCGATACCACCCCCGCGTAAGAGCGACTTTCAAGCCCGTCCCTACTGTTATCTGTTTCCACGGCCATGGCCGATGCAGTATATGCAAACATGAGCACTATTCCCAAAAAAATCCCTTTCAACCTGCCGCCGCTATACCCGCACGAAACATGCGCGCCGTGGGGCCATTTCCAGACAATAGCTTTGCCGGCGGACCCGCCTCCACCACCCGCCCGGACTCCATGTACCAGATGACATCCGCACTCGACAGATGATCCAGACGATGCGTGACCAGCAGGATGGTGCCTTGGTACTCGGCCAACACCCGATCCACCACCGCACTCGCCCTGGGATCGAGGTTAGAGTCAATTTCATCGAGCAGCAGCAGCGGTGGGTTGCCAAGCAGCGCGCGCGCCAGGGTAATGCGTTGACGCTGCCCCGCCGACAGGCCCACACCCCCTTCCGAGACACGGGTTTTCTCGCCATCCGGCAATTCAGCCAGCACTTCATCGACACCACATAATGCCCGTACCCGGGCAATTTCCTGTTCCGGAGCACCCGGCCAGCGATAACGCAGATTCTTCTCCACCGTGCCACGCAGCAGCGGCAGATCGGGGCCCGCCATGCCTATCGCACGACGTACCGAGGCCAGGCTGTGCTTCGCCAGGTCCTGTCCATCCAGGCGCACCACGCCTTGATCGGGGTCGATCAGGCGCGCCGCCAGTGACAGCAGTGTCGACTTGCCTGCGCCATTGGGGCCGACCAGCGCCACCACCGTGCCCGGCTCAACGGTCGCCATAACCTGATCCACGCCGCGCGCCACGCTCACAGCATCAAATTCCAGACGACCCGCGCCCAAACAAAGGTCCGGCGCATCCGGGGCATTCATTACCAACGATGGAGAGTCGAGAAATTCCTGGAGCTTTTCCCGAGAGATGTACGCGCCGTGCCAATATTCCTGGACACGACCCAGATCGCGTAACGGCGACATCAGTATGCCAACGAGAGCCATAGCCGCCACCACCGTGCCGACACTGGCCTGCCCGGCGGCCACCACAAACACCCCCATCAACAGCGCGGCCGCCGAGGCGAGCGCCACCGTGGCCTCGGTCACGCCCAGAATCTGCCCCGCCACCCGCGCCCGATCGACCATCGCATCATGAAGCCGCTGTCCCTGGCGCGAAATACGCTCGCGCTCGCGTTCAGATTGACCGAACATCTGCACCACGGCGATGGTCGCCACCTTCTCATTGACGTTCGCAGCGAGATGCGAAAGACGCCGCCGCGATTCGCGGGCCGCCGTGCGCAACCGCCCGCCCAGACTGAAGGCAACTGCGGCACCGGTGCATAGCACTGCACTGACTATCAATGCCAGCGGCCCATTGATCACTGCGAGTGCCGACAAAGCAGCCACCGTCATCACGGCGGCCACCGCCAAGCGCGCCAACCCCAGGCTGACCCAGCGACGCAATGCCGTCATATCCCCCACAAAGCGTAACGTTACGCCACCCTGACTACGCTTTTGCAGCGCACGCGGCGCCAGCGAGTTGAGGCAATCGTACAGCACCATGCGCACATCCGAGGCGTAGCCCTGCCCCATGCGCTCGGCATCAACCCGCTCCATCATGCGCAACCAGGCGATGGCGCCCGCCGCTGCCGCCAGCCCCAACCCCGCCCATATCAACCCAGGGTCAATGCCAAGGCCAATAGCCGAGCTCTGCTGTGACAGAGCGGGCGTCAGCATGTGATCGAACACCCGCTTTATCAGCCAGGCGGTGCCCACCGCCACCCCCGCCTGGGCCAGACCATTGGCGACCAGGCGGGCGAGCAGTGTACGGCGACGTCCTTGAAGTATGCGAGGGATAGTCATCAGGCAGACAACGCAATTCTGGAATACAGCCCAAGCTCGGTTGCGATAGCCGCATCGCGCAGCATTTTTTTGTCAAAAACCCGCAGACCTGTCGCGTTGGCAGCCTCGGTAATCGCCAGCGGCGATGCCGTCAACAAGCCGCTCACGGCACTCACAGGCAGACCCTTACGGCGCAGCCACTCTACCCCGGCCGCCGCGCCCATCGCATCACCTGCAGCGAAAATCACATCATTCACCGTCCGGGCAAACAGCGGCGAACTCAGCAGCGCCGCCGTCTCATCCTGGTACAGACCGTCCGCCACTTCCAGCACGATCACATCCATCCCGGCCTTTGCCAGATGGCTAGTCAACGTGGCAAGAATGCCTTCAACCTCCGCCGCTGTTGCGCGGAACGTGGAAGGAAAGCCGGCATCGGTGAAATCGAGCGCGATCCTGGCCCCGGCATCGCCCATGAACCAGATGTCCTTGCCCGACCCCGTGCCCGTCACCTTGGCTGCGCCTACCTTGAGGCCGGCGCTCGTCAAACCACGGATCAGATTGGCCGCTGTGGTGGTCTTGCCGGCATTCATCGCCGTGCCGACCACGGCCAGCGTATAGGGTAAGGGACGCGGGTGGCTCGGCTTTGCCACCGCAGCGCCAGACAGATTGATGCGTTGACCGTTAACATCGGCCAGCAAACCAACCGGGACAATAACCGTAGGCGACTTCATATTGGCATGCCAGGACAACGCCCGCGCAGCGATGCCGCCCGCCGCCACCAGATGGCACGCCGTCAGATCGCCCGGCACTTCCGCCTCGAACTGATCGGGGGCATAGCGGTTGCCATAGCACACCACAATCTCATCCCCGGTGAAGAGGCTCGCACGGCGACCGTTGGTCAGCTCCAGAGCCCCATGCTGGCCGATCTTCTCCACCCGCGCCAGCACCAGATCACCAACATTGGGCACTACATCCTCCCCCGCCAGCAGCGTTGTCGCCGCCTCAAGATTGACATGACGCGGCGTGTAAGCAACCTTGGCGAGAAGAATACGTTCGTGACCGATAGGTAATATGTTCATATTAAGCTCCTTGTAAACAATCTTTTTATGATATGGAAAATAATTTCCAGGTTCTTCAATAACTTCATCCCGAAGTCGTCACACAATAATAGCTATGTTTTGTGACAACTCCATTACAACAAGGAACGGAACTCTACCGCTGTGATTATTGCCGCTTCCTCTATGTTGGGATTATATTCCCACTTATTGGCGGCGTCAACACTTTTCTTGATTATTAGGGAGATTTTTCTCATATATTTTTCCAATGATAAAATCTCGGCGATAAAAAAAGGGGCTTGAAAGCCCCTTTTTTTAGTGTTGCCGCTGTTTTTTAATCTTTCTCGATATGAGTCGCTATCCCGGTACCATCTTGCATGTAATAATGTATTTTCAACC
>JANOOA010000103.1:0-12901 GCA_031421115.1 Gammaproteobacteria bacterium
AAAACTATAACTTAATGCCCAAGAAATTTATCAAGCGTTACATTCCCGATCACAAAACCATCCGTGATCACAAGCACCTGAAATTTTTAGGCAAGCTGCTGCACGACCCGCGTTTATGGCATTTGAGCCGGCATTCAGTGCCGGGCGCGGTGTCAGTGGGACTGTTTGCGGCGTTTATTCCCGGCCCGGTGCAGATGCTGCTGGCAGCGCTGGGCTCCATTATATTTCGCGTCAATATGCCCCTGGCAATTGCATTGACGTTCATCACCAACCCTTTTACCGTGCCCCCAATAGCCTACTTTTCATATAAAATTGGCACTTGGATTTTACAAATGCCAGAACATGAGTTCGAAATTCAAATGTCGATTCAATGGCTATGGGATGAGCTAAATACTATCGGTGGGCCATTTTTGCTTGGCACATTAGTGCTGTCGCTGGTCAGTGCCGTGATTGGCAACCTTATCATACGTGGCATGTGGCGATGGCATATCATGCTGTATCTGAAAAAAAGAAAGCAGCGCGCAGCCGCAAAACCCGATCAGCTAAAATAGTGTCAGTCCCGCAACATCCCATCATCGAGTAGCAAGGTACGATCCATCTTCGCCGCCAATGCCCGGTCATGCGTTACCACAATAAAACTGGTTTGTAACTCGCGGTTCAGTTCCAGCATTAATCCGTACACATGATCCGCCGTTTTGTGATCGAGATTACCCGTCGGCTCGTCGGCCAGCACACATTGGGGTTGCGTCACCAGCGCCCGCGCCACGGCCGCACGCTGCCGTTCACCCCCCGACAGTTCGCCGGGCTTATGGGCAAGACGCGCGCCCAGGCCCACATTCTCCAGTAGCACGCGTGCCTTGGCCGATGCTTCAGCGGGGGACGTACCGCGTATCAATAACGGCATGGCGACATTCTCCAGCGCCGTAAACTCCGGCAGCAAGTGATGAAACTGATAAATAAACCCCAGCGACTGATTGCGCAACCGCCCGCGTTGTACTTCGCTCAACTGCGCCATGTTCTGGTTGTTTACCCACACCTCACCACGGCTCGGCGTATCCAGCCCACCCAGCAAGTGCAGCAACGTGCTTTTGCCTGCCCCCGAGGTGCCCACGATCGCCACACGCTCACCGCGCGCCACGGACAAGCTAATATCCTTGAGCACATCAACAACCAGGCCGCCCTCATGAAAAGTCTTGCCCAGCTGATGACACCATAAAACGGCATTGCTATTCATAGCGTAAAGCCTCCGCCGGCTGCGTACGCGCCGCATACCAGGCCGGATAAAGGGTTGCCAGCAGGCTCAGCACGAACGACACACCAGTGATTTTGGCAACGTCCAGCCAACGCATCTCGGAGGGCAATTCGGAGATGTAATACACCTCCGCCGCCAGAAATTCCATGCTGAATAATTGCTCAAGCGCCGGCACCACGGTGCCCACATTCAGCGCCAGCGCCACACCCGCCACCGTGCCGATCAGCGTGCCAATAGCGCCAATCACCGTGCCCTGTATCATGAATATCGCCATAATGCTGCGCGGCGATGCGCCCAGCGTGCGCAAAATAGCAATATCCGCTTTTTTGTCGGCCACCATCATCACCAGCGTCGACACAATATTGAATGCTGCCACTGCCACAATCAGTAGCAGAATAATAAACATCACGGTTTTCTCCATCTGCACCGCGCGGAAGAAATTCACATGCTGCTGCGTCCAGTCGCTAATCATATAACCGAGGGGCAACTCTTCTGATAATTGTCGGCTCACGCGTGGCGCGGCATACATATCGTCCAGTTTCAGGCGTACCCCGCTCACCGCACCTCCCATGCGCAGCAGCTTGGCGGCATCATCGAGATGCACCAGTGCCAGCGCGCTGTCATACTCATACATCCCCGCCTCGAATACGCCGACCACGGTAAAGCGTTTGAGGCGCGGCATGATACCCGCCGGCGTGACATTCGCCTGCGGCGTCAGCAGCGACACCTTGTCACCCCGATCTACGCCCAGCGCGCGCGCCAGTTCCTTGCCCAGAATAATGCCGAATTCCCCGGCTTTCAGGTCGCTCAAGCGACCCACGACCATGTGCGATCCCAGATCAGACACCTTGGGTTCTTCGTCCGGCAAAATCCCCCGAATCAAGGTGCCGCTCACCTCAGCCCCATTGGCAAGCATCCCCTGACCATGCACATAGGGCGCGAGACCCACCACCTGCGGATAGCGCGCCAGCGCGCTCGCCAATGCGCGCCAGTCACGCAGTCCCTCATCCCCCATTCCCGTGACAGTGGCATGTGCCACCACCCCCAGAATGCGGCTGCGCAACTCCTTTTCAAAGCCATTCATCACCGACAGCACCGTAATCAGCGCCATCACCCCCAGCGCAATGCCCAGCATAGAAATCAGCGAAATAAACGAAATAAAGTGATTGCGCCGCTTGGCGCGCGTGTAGCGCAGCGCAATAAAGAGTTCCAGGGGCTTAAACATGAGGGTGGATCAAGAAAAGGTATCCGCGAGTAAGGAGATTTTGCCAAATATAACAGAATATTATACACTTAATTATGGTTATATAACCACGGGGGTTTGCGTATGCCAGTCACTCAGCCAAGTTTCACCCTCACTCCGCAGGCCTATCTGGAGTGGGAGAAAGACAATGAAATCAAGCATGAATTCGTTGGCGGTGATGTCTTTGCCATGGCCGGTGCTAAAGATGCCCATGTGTCCGTTGCGCTGAACTTGGCGGCCCTGCTGCATGCCCATGTCAAAGGCACCCCCTGTCGCCTCTATATATCAGACATGAAAGTGCGCGTGGATAAGGCCAACGCGTTTTTTTACCCGGATGTCATGGTGACGTGTGATGAGCGCGACCGGCACACGGATTATTTCAAAAGCCACCCGATTCTCATCGCTGAAATCCTTTCCGAATCCACTGCCGCCTACGATCGTGGCCGCAAGTTTGCCGCCTACCGTCAACTCGAAAGCTTGCAAGAATACCTCCTCATTGACCCTAACGATTACAGCGTGGACTGCTTTCGGCGTGACACAGCAGGGCATTGGGTGCTCTATCCGTTTGGGCTGGGCGAACAGGTGGAAGCGGCGAGCCTGAACTGGAGTGTGCCGATAGCCGCGTTGTATGAAGGCGTAACGGTTAACCCCGTGCCCTTTCCCGAAGAATCTGAGCGCTAAGTTCCTGTGGGCACCTCTAAAAGATTCAACAGCCGTCATTCCCACGCAGGCGCATATTAAAGGCAATATGAAGCGGATAAGTGGTCGAGCACGCGCCGTTTACCTTTTAATATCAGCTTCTTATCTAATAAATCCGCCGAATGTCGGAAAATTTTACACTTCCCGGCCAGCTTTTTGTTTAACTTTTAATCCATTTATTGCTTTACCTGAGAGGTAGTTTTCTGTAAAGTACTGATTATTAAATGGTTCACTTTTTTATTTTTAGATTAAGTCTGAATTTATAATGTCGGAAAACTTTACACTCGGGTTTTGTTAATTTTTTTAATATTCAATATTTTCAATAGCTTGATAATATTGGCCTGATTTTTGCCTATATTTTACGCATAGATATTGCAATGTTTTGCTGAGGCATTCTAAGTATGAAAACAACTTCTTCCAAAGCCTTGGCTTTGTGCGCCCTGTTTGGGTGTGCGGCCAATGCCTATGCTATTCCTACCTTGCAGGTCGGTGCTCCCGGCGCTGCGGGTGAAGGTTTGTATGCTAACTACGTGGCTGTTTCTTCGTCACCCGCTGAGGCCGATACGGCAATCACCTATGGTAGAACGATCCTGGTTGGAGGGGCTTACGCCAATAATCAGGAGTTGCTGATTGGCGGCCAATATACTGGGTCGGCGGGCACTGGTTTGGATTGGTCGGGGGTAGCATGGAAAAGTGGCAATTTCTTCCCCACGGCGTTTAATGACAAGGGCGCAGTGCTGATGGCTTCCGTGCCGAACGGTGCCACGGGCAGCTTAACAGTCAATGGCATTAATCCCTTCTATACATCAACTACCTCGCTGTTCCCCAATAACCATGCTCCGACGTCTGACGATATTTCAGACTTCCTGTTCTTTGATATAGGCGATTTCGCTAAAACTGGTACTGTGCCGAACTTTGCCGACGAGACGGGCAGTGCTGTAGGTCAAATCAAGAGCCTGTTGATTGCCACCAGCGGTTTTCAATGGATCCACTTTGATGTGATGGCGTTAGTGACGACGGCAGGGAAGGAGGGCCAGCCGCCGGTTACTGGATTGCTGACCAGCCTTGACAATAACCCTGGTTCCAAAGATGTGACCTGGAAAGATTCAGGCGGCCCGCCGTTCGGCATACCTGAGCCAGCCACGCCCCTGTTGCTGGGCTTGGGCTTGATGGGTCTGCTGCTGGCGCGCCGCGTTCGTAGCAAGTAGAGTTTCGTTTCAGGTAGTATTTTTTGTAGAAAGGCCTGCTGGGAGTGTCCTCAGTGGGTCTTTTTGTTTATTCGGTGCGGTTGGGTTTCCATCCCTGCACCCATTAGTAATATGTGTCTTGACACATCACCTTAGTGTAGCGTAAAGTGCGCGTCTCGTTGCGCGGGGCCATAGCTCAGCTGGGAGAGCGCCTGCATGGCATGCAGGAGGTCGGCGGTTCGATCCCGCCTGGCTCCACCAGACTTCAACCGATGGGCTGTGCCTGTCGCGTTGGATTTCACCTACGTCCCCATCGTCTAGCCGGCCTAGGACATCGCCCTTTCACGGCGGTAACAGGGGTTCGAATCCCCTTGGGGACGCCATATTATGTAAAGGGTTATTTATAACCCTTTTTTCCACACCCCATGCAGGGCGGCAGTCTAGCCATCCTGATTTTCTATACTACCCATTTTTCGTTACAATGACGCTTGCCCCGGCGCCCTCACGCCCCCATTATTTTCAGCCAAGGAATTGTTCATGACTGTTCGTACCCGCTTTGCTCCCAGCCCCACCGGTTATCTCCATATTGGGGGCGCTCGCACAGCGTTGTTTTCCTGGTTGTATGCGCGCAGGCACGGCGGTGTGTTTATTCTGCGCATCGAAGACACTGATCTTGAGCGTTCTACCCTGGAGTCGGTGAATGCGATTCTGGAAGGTATGACGTGGCTGGGGCTGGAGTATGACGAAGGCCCTTTTTCGCAGAGTGACCGTTTGGAACGTTACCGCGAGGTGGCTCAGCAATTATTGAGCGAGGGTAAGGCGTACCGTTGCTATTGTTCCAGAGAGCGTCTGGAGACGTTACGCAATGCGCAGATGGCGAATAAGGAAAAGCCCCGTTATGACGGCCATTGCCGGAACTTACCCCAAAGTAATAATGGCGCTGCTGATGCACCGCATGTGATTCGCTTCAAAACCCCTGCTGAAGGCACGGTGACAGTCGAGGATCAGGTGCGTGGCCGGGTGGTGTTTGCCAACAGTGAACTGGATGATCTGGTTATTGTACGCACTGACGGCATGCCTACGTATAATTTTGCCGTGGTGGTGGATGATAGCGATATGCGCGTGACGCATGTGGTGCGTGGTGATGACCATTTGAATAATACGCCGCGCCAGATCAATATTTTGCAGGCGTTGGGCGCAACACCGCCCGTGTATGCGCATGTGCCGATGATTTTGGGTGAGGATGGTGCGCGTCTGTCGAAACGTCACGGTGCAGTGAGTGTGATGCAATATCGGGACGAAGGTTATTTGCCCGAGGCATTATTGAATTATCTGGTGCGATTAGGCTGGTCGCACGGTGATAAGGAAATATTTTCGGTGGACGAGATGATTGCGTTATTTGATAGCAATGATGTGAACAATTCGGCATCGACGTTTAACCCCGGCAAGTTGATATGGTTGAATCAGCATTACATTAAAACCTGTGATGCCGCGCATGTCGCACATCATTTAAGTTGGCATATGGGGCGACTGGGCATAGACCCCTCGACGGGGCCAGCGTTGGTGGATGTGGTGCAGGCGCAACGCGAACGCGCCAAGACCTTGGTAGAAATGGCGCAGAACAGCGTGATTTTTTATCGTGAATTTGATGCGTATGATGAAAAAGCGGCGGCGAAACATTTGAAGCCGGATGTTGCGCCTGCCTTGACGGATTTGCGCGAGCGTTTTGCGGCGTTACCGGAATGGAGCAGTGAAGCAATTCATCAGGCCGTGGTAGATGTTGCGCAGGCGCGGGATATGAAAATGGGTAAACTGGCGCAGCCGTTGCGTGTCGCGTTGTGTGGCACCGATGTGTCGCCGCCGATTGATGTGACGGTGCGTTTGATTGGCCGTGAGCGTACCTTGCAGCGCATGGATCGGGCGTTAAGCCATATGGGCTGTGCCTGAAGTCGGGAAGGTGGGAATGAGTAATGACCGCGCGCTGTGAATGGGCAGGGACAAACCACGTTGAGATGATTGCGTATCATGATACGGAGTGGGGCGTGCCGGTGCATGATGATCGCGTGTTGTTTGAGTTTTTGATTCTGGAAGGCGCGCAGGCAGGGTTGAGTTGGTCGACGATACTCAAAAAACGCGAGAATTATCGCAAGGCGTTTGATAATTTTGATGCGCAGGCCATCGCGCGCTATGACGATAAAAAGATTGCGGCGTTGCTGGCTGATGCGGGGATTGTGCGTAACCGTTTGAAAGTGACGGCGGCAGTGAGAAATGCCCAGGCGTTTTTGACGGTGCAGCAGGAGTTCGGGAGCTTTGATGTATATGTCTGGGGTTTTGTGGGCGGCAAGCCCATTAAAAATGCCTGGGCTTCGCTTAAGGATATTCCTGCCAAGACGGCTCAATCAGATGCGATGAGTAAAGATCTGGTGCAGCGCGGCTTCAAGTTTGTCGGCGCTACCATTTGCTATGCTTTTATGCAGGCGGTGGGGATGGTGAATGACCATACTGTCGGGTGTTTTTGCTACCATGCCGGTCAGCGCTAGTTATCGGGATTATGTGCTGGAGCAACTGGCAGTGGCTGGTTCCGTTACGGCCAAAAAAATGTTCGGTGGCGTGGGGTTATATTTGAACGGTCTGTTCTTCGCGTTGATTGCCCATGATCGCCTGTATTTTAAAGTGGACGATACGACCCGGGCCGATTATGAAAAGATGGGCATGGCGCCTTTCCAACCCTTTGCCGACAGGCCATATACCATGCAGTATTACCAGGTGCCAGTGGAGACACTGGAAGACGGGGTGGATCTGTGCATCTGGGCGAAAAAGGCGCTGGTGGTGGCTGCCCGCCAGCCTGTCAAAGCTCCCAAGGTCAAAAAACTGCATTATCCTGAAGACGGCGCTTGATTACGCCTTTCCCCTCCTCCTTCCCGTCGATTCATGTCCCTGCCTTACGGCACAGCAAAAATATCAAGATAGTGTACAATCAAGGCTTTCCTGAAGAAAGGCGAGGGGTTTTCGTGGAGCAATTTCGTGGTACGACTATCCTGTCGGTGCGGCGCGGTAATCGTGTAGTGATTGGCGGTGATGGGCAGGTGTCATTGGGCAATACCGTGATGAAGGGCAATGCACGTAAGGTACGGAGCTTGTATAACGGCTTGGTAATCGCGGGTTTTGCTGGCGGTACGGCAGATGCGTTTACACTGTTTGAGCGGTTTGAGAGTAAGCTTGAGAAATATTCTGGCAACTTGCAGCGTGCGGCGGTGGAGCTGGCCAAAGACTGGCGCACGGATCGTATGCTGCGACGTCTCGAAGCCATGTTGACCGTAGCAGACAAGCACGTCTCGCTGATTATTTCTGGCAATGGTGATGTGATTGAGCCGGAAAACAGCTTGATGGCAATTGGTTCAGGCGGTGCGTTTGCTCAGGCGGCAGCGCGCGCGTTACTGGAAAATACCGTGCTGGATGCGCGCGCCATTGTCGAAAAAGCGCTGGGCATCGCGGCGGACATTTGTGTTTATACTAATCATAATCTGACTATAGAGGAGTTGGAGTCGGTCAGCGCCAGTTGATGCGATTCTTTGCCGGAATATTATGTCTGCAATGACCCCGAGAGAAATCGTCCAGGAACTGGATAAATATATTGTTGGCCAGGCCGCAGCAAAGCGCGCTGTGGCGATTGCATTGCGTAATCGCTGGCGCCGCAGCCAGATTGCAGAGCCGCTGCGCAATGAAATTACGCCGAAAAATATTTTGATGATTGGCCCAACCGGTGTGGGCAAGACTGAAATCGCGCGACGCCTGGCTAAGTTAGCTAATGCACCTTTTATTAAAGTGGAAGCGACTAAATTCACCGAGGTGGGTTATGTGGGCCGCGATGTGGAATCCATCATTCGTGATTTAATGGATGTCTCGATCAAGCTGACGCGTGAAGAGGAGATGCGTAAAGTGCGTCATCACGCAGAAGATGCTGCCGAAGAACGTATTCTTGATATTTTGCTGCCGCCGCCGCGTAGTACCGGCTTCAATGCCGGAACATCCCGTGCAGAGGTGAGTGGCGGGACGGGCGCGGAGGCGGTATCCACGCGGCAAAAGTTCCGCAAGAAATTGCGTGAGGGAGAGCTGGATGAGCGTGAAATCGAAATTGACGTGAGTGTGATGCCGGTGGGCGTGGAAATAATGGCGCCGCCGGGTATGGAGGACATGAGCAATCAATTACAAAGCCTGTTTCAGAGTATGGGTGCTGGGCGTACTCGTTCGCGCAAGGTGCGGATCAAGGAGGGCTTCAAGTTGCTGGTGGATGAAGAGGCCGCCAAACTGCTCAATGAAGAAGAAATTAAAGTCCGTGCGGTGAGCAATGCCGAGCAAAACGGCATTGTGTTTATTGATGAGATAGACAAAATCGCCAAGCGCGGCGAGCATAGTGGGCCGGATGTGTCACGCGAAGGTGTGCAGCGTGATTTATTGCCGCTGGTAGAAGGTTGCACCGTGTCGACAAAATTCGGCACGGTACGCACCGACCACATTTTGTTTATTGCCTCGGGTGCATTTCATTTGTCGAAACCTTCGGATCTGGTGCCGGAGCTGCAGGGACGTTTACCGATCCGCGTTGAATTGGAGGCGCTGACGGTCGGTGATTTTGTGCGTATTTTGACGGAGCCGAGCGCATCATTGACAGAGCAATACCGCGCCTTGCTGGATACGGAAGGCGTGACCATCACATTCTCAAAAAGCGCGATCGCACGAATTGCTGAAGTGGCATGGCAAGTGAACGAACGCACTGAAAATATTGGTGCGCGCCGTTTGCATACGGTGCTGGAACGCTTGCTCGAAACCATTTCTTTTGGTGCATCAGATAAAAGTGGTCAGGTGCTGGAAATTGATGAGGCGTATGTGGATGAGCATCTTTCCCGGTTGGCAAAAGACGAAGACTTAAGCCGATATATTCTATAGGGCTCCAGCATTCGGCATTCTCGCGCAGTAGGTTTAACTGCGGTTTTTGGATTACAGAAAGCCGCAGTATCTGCGTTAAAAAGAGGGTTGTAACATGGCAGTGGATGACAAAGCAAGGCCGACTGATATTCGCCTGCACCAGCAGTCGCGTATCCTGGAAATATTTTTTGATAATGGGGAACACTTTCGCTTGCCCTGTGAATACCTGCGCGTGTATTCCCCCTCTGCCGAAGTGCGTGGGCATGGTCCCGGCCAGGAAGTGCTGCAGTTGGGTAAAGAGAATGTGAATATTGCCACCATTGAGCCGATCGGCAATTATGCCGTGCGTCTGGTGTTTGATGATGGGCATAGTACTGGGCTCTATTCGTGGGGTGTGCTTTACAGGTTGGGCGCGAACCATGAGGGTTTGTGGCAGGAATATCTGGCGCGGCTTGAAAAGGCGGGGTACATGCGTCAAGTATCCTCTGCCGCATCGTGATAGAAATGACTTGAATGGAGATGGTTATGAGCACCACTGAATCGCCCTCTGACATTCCCCGTGAAATAACTCCTGGCCTTAAAGATAGCGGTGGCACCACCCACTTCGGGTATGAGCGTGTGCCCGTGACGGAGAAGGCGCGCAAGGTTGCCAAAGTGTTTGATTCTGTCGCATCGAAATATGATGTGATGAATGATGTGATGTCGTTTGGCGTACATCGTTTATGGAAGACTTTTACCATTGCAGTGAGTGGTGTGCGTGCGGGTCAGCGTGTGCTCGATCTGGCGTCGGGCACCGGCGATCTGGCCGGTGAGTTTTCGCGTAAAGTGGGGCCTGCCGGTGAAGTTGTCGCGTCTGACATCAATGCCAGCATGCTTACTACCGGACGCAGTCGATTAGTGGATAAAGGTATTGTCGGCAATATACGCTATGTGCAGGCCAACGCGGAACAGCTACCTTTTCCCGATAATTACTTTGACTGTATTACCATTGCATTTGGTTTGCGGAATGTAACGGATAAAGACGCGGCATTACGCTCAATGCATCGTGTGTTGCAGCCGGGTGGCAAGTTGCTGGTGTTGGAATTTTCTCGGCCAGTGGTGCCTGGACTTAAGCCCGTGTATGACATGTATTCATTCAAACTATTGCCGGCAATGGGCAAGATGATTGCGGGTGATGCAGATAGTTATCGCTATCTGGCGGAGTCGATACGCATGCATCCCGATCAGCAGACATTGCAAGCCATGATGGAGCACGCGGGCCTGGAGCGATGTGAGTATTTCAATTTGGCTGGGGGCATTGTCGCCCTGCATCGTGGCTACAAGATATGATAACGCCCCAAAGTGGCTATAAACTGTGAGGTCATCGGCTATGAAGCCTCCGGCTTTATTTTTTTCGGCGCTGGAGCTGGCGCTAAACGGTTATTTGCGCCTTGATCCCGATACCTTGCGGCGTTTGGGTGCGTTGGCGGGGAAGGTGATCGCTGTTGAGTTGCGCGGTCTTGATCTGACTCTTTATTTGTTGCCACATGCGGAAGGGTTACGTATTGAGGGCGCTTATGATATGGGTGTGCCGGACGCATTATTGAGCGGCGCGCCGTTTGCGCTGGCGCGCCTGGGCATCGCCAAACACGCAAAAGGCACGTTATTTAATGGGGACGTGGAAATTCACGGTGATATTGAATTGGGGCAGCGCTTCAAGGCGATTCTTGATGGCATTGACGTTGACTGGGAAGAGCATGTGTCACGCATAACCGGCGATGTGCTGGCACATCAGATTGGGAATGTGGCGCGCGGTATGGTGAAGTGGGGGAGCGGTGCGTTGGATACAGTAAGCCGCGATGTTGCGGAATATCTGCATGAAGAAAGCCGCGACTTGCCCACATGCAGCGAAGTTGATGAATTTCTTGCGAGCATTGATACCCTGCGTTCAGATGCGGATCGGCTGGAGGTGCGCGTGCAACGTCTACAGGGATGGCTTGTAGAGCGCGATGCCGGAATTGTGTGAAGTGAGTGCTATGTGATAAAAGTCGGTCAAGTATTGCGCCTGCTGCATATTAACCGCATTCTGGTGAGGCACGGCCTGGATGAGATTATTCTCGCCACGCATCTATTTCGTCCGTTTCGTTTTGTGTTGTATCTGCTGCCATGGCATTGGCTGCGTGCCCAGCAACTGCCGCGCGCCGTACGTATTCGCCGCACTCTCGAGGATTTGGGGCCGATCTTTGTAAAGTTTGGTCAGGCGCTTTCTACCCGTCCGGATTTATTACCGCCGGATATTGCCGAAGAACTGGCGCGACTCCAGGACAGTGTGCCACCTTTTCCCGGCATCGAAGCCCGCATGATTATTGAGCGCGCTTACGGTAAACCGCTGGCTGAGATTTTTGAAGAATTTAATGAAATCCCGCTGGGTTCTGCTTCCATTGCGCAAGTCCATGTTGCGCGGCTGTGTGGTGGCCAGGAGGTGGTGGTAAAGGTGGTGCGTCCCACCATCGAAAAAACCATACAGCGTGACCTGGGTTTGCTGTATGTGCTTGCCGACCTCGCCGGGCGTTATTGGAAAGAAGCGCGCCGTTTACGCCCACGTGAAGTGGTTGCGGAGTATGAAAAAACCATACTCGGTGAGCTTGATCTGATGCGCGAGGCCGCCAATGCCTCGCAGTTGCGGCGTAATTTTTCGGGATCTGAGATGCTTTACGTGCCGGAAATTTATTGGCCCCATGCACGACGCAATGTCATGGTCATGGAGCGTATATCAGGCATGCCGATTAGCGATATTAATGCGTTACGCCAGCAGGGGATCGATTTAAAGCGTCTTGCCGAGCGGGGTGTAGAAATATTTTTTACGCAGGTATTTCGGGATAATTTTTTTCATGCTGATATGCATCCTGGAAATATTTTTGTTTCCCCGCAGGGAAAATATATCGCCGTGGATTTTGGCATTATGGGTACGCTGAGCAGTAATGATCAGCGTTATCTTGCCGAAAATCTACTGGCCTTTTTTAATCGTGATTATCGGCGCGTCGCAGAATTGCATGTGCAGTCAGGATGGGTGCCTGCCGAAACCCGCGTTGATGAATTTGAGTCTGCCGTGAGAGCGGTGTGTGAACCGATTTTTGAACTCCCGCTCAAGGATATTTCATTCGGTTATCTGTTGTTGCGGCTGTTCCAGACAGCGCAGCGCTTTAACATGGAAGTGCAGCCGCAATTAGTGCTACTGCAAAAAACCTTGCTGAATATCGAAGGCCTGGGACGAGAGCTGTATCCCGATCTGGATTTGTGGACAACCGCAAAACCCTTTCTGGAGCGCTGGATGCACGAGCAAGTGGGATTGCGTGCCTTCTTCAAAAAGTTGCGTGAGCAGGCGCCGCAGTGGGCAGAGAAGCTGCCGTATTTGCCCTCGCTGGTGCATGATGTGCTAAAGCAGGCGCATGACGGCAAGCTGCGTATCGAATGGAAAGCGGATGAGCTGGAAAAAATCCGTGCTGAAATCAAGCGTTCAAATCAGCGTATGTTTGCAGCGGTGGTGGGCGCAGCATTCATTGTGAGTGCGGTTATTATTAAAGGATTGGATGGCAACTCACCTGAGATGCTGGCCGG
>JANOOA010000104.1:0-5534 GCA_031421115.1 Gammaproteobacteria bacterium
AAAAAATCGGCGCGTATTATCGCTCGACATGGGCGCATTGATTGCAGGCGCAAAGTTTCGCGGCGAGTTTGAAGAACGCCTTAAGGCGGTGTTGAATGATCTCGCCAAGCAGGAAGGTCAGGTAATTCTATTCATTGATGAGCTGCACACCATGGTCGGCGCTGGCAAGGGCGAAGGCGCGATGGATGCGGGCAACATGCTGAAGCCGGCTCTGGCGCGTGGTGACTTGCACTGTGTGGGCGCGACTACCCTCAATGAATATCGCCAATACATCGAAAAAGATGCGGCGCTGGAACGCCGCTTTCAGAAAGTATTAGTAAATGAACCTTCAGTGGAAGACACCATTGCCATTTTGCGCGGCCTGAAGGGGAAATACGAAATTCACCATGGCGTGGAGATAACAGACCCGGCGATTGTTGCCGCCGCAATGCTGTCGCACCGCTATATCACTGACCGCAATCTGCCAGATAAAGCCATCGACTTGATTGATGAATCGGCCAGCCGTATTCGCATGGAAATTGACTCCAAACCCGAAGTAATGGATCGCCTCGAACGCCGCATGATTCAGCTTAAAATCGAACGTGAGGCACTGAAAAAAGAAACGGATGACGCGTCGAAAAAACGCCTCGAAAATTTGAAAACAGAGATCAGCAAGGCAGAGTACGAATTCTCCGACCTGAATGAAATCTGGAAAGCAGAAAAAGCCGCACTGCAAGGTACGCAGCATATCAAGGAAGCACTGGAACGCGCACGCAGCGAACTTGAAACAGCGCGGCGCGCAGGTGATTTAACCCGAATGTCCGAACTGCAATACGGGCGCATTCCTGAGCTGGAAAAACAGCTCGACATGGCCTCGCAGGCTGAAATGCACGAGATGAAGTTACTGCGCAATAAAGTCACTGAAGAAGAGATTGCCGAAGTAGTTTCAAAATGGACTGGCATTCCGGTATCAAAAATGCTGGAAGGTGAGCGTGAGAAACTGTTGCGCATGGAAGAAGCATTGGGCGCGCGTGTGGTGGGCCAGGTCGAGGCGGTAAAAGCGGTGTCGGATGCAATACGTCGCTCGCGTGCCGGGCTGTCTGACCCGAATCGCCCTAACGGTTCGTTTCTGTTTCTTGGCCCCACCGGCGTTGGCAAGACCGAACTTACCAAAGCCCTGGCGGCATTCATGTTTGACACCGATGATGCCATGGTGCGCATTGATATGTCCGAATTTATGGAAAAACATTCTGTGGCACGCTTAATCGGTGCGCCACCCGGTTATGTCGGCTATGAAGAAGGCGGCTATCTGACGGAGGCGGTGCGGCGTCGACCCTATTCAGTAATTCTGCTCGATGAAGTGGAAAAAGCACATCCCGATGTGTTTAATGTGTTGCTGCAAGTATTGGATGACGGTCGCTTGACCGACGGACAGGGGCGCACCGTGGATTTTCGCAATACCGTGATTGTAATGACCTCGAATCTGGGTTCACAATTAATTCAGGAGTTGGGCGGAATAGAAGAAAATTACGACGCAATGAAAGACGCCGTGATGGGTGTGGTGGCACAACACTTTCGTCCGGAATTTATCAATCGTATTGATGACGTGGTGGTATTCCATGCGCTGGGCCGCGAACAGATTAACTCTATTACACTGATTCAAACCGGGTATCTGAGCAAACGCTTGCGTGAGCGTGACATGGATATTGAGCTGTCACCGGCAGCGCTCGATAAATTGGGCGAAGCGGGCTTTGACCCGGTATACGGCGCACGACCGCTGAAACGCGCCATACAACAGCTGCTGGAAAATCCGCTGGCACAGGAAATTCTGGCAGGCCGTTTCGCGCCCGGCGATGTGATTCACGCAGACGTGGAAGCTGAACGCATGACATTCAAGAAAGGGAAAGTGCGCGCGGCGGTGTAGCGTCGCCGTGATTAGTTCGCGTTAGGGAAAGTCACCTAACGCGAACTGGTTTTCAACGCCGCATTTTATGTACCATACGCATTATCGAATCATCCACGCTATATTTTGCAATATCTGCAATCGGCACCCATGCGAGATCTTTTGATTCGCTGCTGATGACCAGCGGCGTATGACGGTCTGCCGTAAATGAAAAACGCACATCGTAGTGAAAATGCGCGGGTTCTTTTGATGAAGCGGGAATAGCGTGTACGTCGAGGTCATAAATATTTTCTGACACCGGCTTTACCTGCTCCAGCCCCGATTCTTCACGCGCTTCACGCCATGCGACATTTAAAATATTCGGATCGCCGTCGGCATGGCCGCCCAGTTGCAACCAGCGATCCAGTTTGCGATGGTGTGTGAGTAAGACGTGGGTTTTGTCCAGATCAACAATCCATGCTGAGCCGGTGATGTGGCCGATTTCCAGGGAACGCTCAAAACAGCGGGGATTAGCCTGCACAAAGCATTCGAGAATGGTGTATATGCGCGCTTCAGCTTGATCAAAGCCGGTATAGGCATCGAGTTTTTCAAGTAATGCAGATCTGCACATGGATAGGCTCCTGATCTTAAGTTTTACGCCACACCAGAGTGCGATTATTCGCGGGCATTGCGTAATCCTGCGTTAGCGCCATGTCGGCATTACGCGCCAATACATCAAGCGCTTCAAAATCACGCACGCCACTGGCCGGGTCGCGCGCCTTCAGCCAACCATCGAAACGTGCGTTGCTGGGGCTGGTGAAAGCACCGCTGTAGTTGAAGGGGCCATACAGACAAAATACCCCGCCTTGCGCCAGCATGCTACCGATGCCGGCAAACATGCACTGTACTTGCGGCCATCCCATGATGTGCACGGTGTTGGCGCTGAATACCGCGTCTACCGGGCAATCAGGCCATGGGTCATACTCGACATCCAGCGCCAACGGCGGTAATACATTGGGTAGAGCAGCTTCTTCCAGCCAGGCGCGAATCCCGGCATGATAAATGACGACATCGCTGGTCTGCCAGGTGAGATGCGGCAAATGTTCGCCAAAATAAATAGCGTGCTGGCCGGTACCACTGCCGATTTCCAGTACGTGCGCCGTGCAGGGAAGAACGCAAGCGAAGGGTTCCACAAGTGTTGCGGGAGGCAGGTCGAAAAAATGCTCCTGGCTGTTCATGTGCATCCCTGCACTCGCAGCACTTGGGCTTCCTGCCCGGCGCGTTTTCGACAACCCCCCTCGCTTCGCTCTCCCCATCCATGGCGGTCGGAGGCCGGAAGCGACCTGCGCTTGTGAAAATTCTTTACGCAGCACCTCGAGTATCGGTGCTTTGTTCTGGTCACAGGATTCAGAATAAGGTTTTTCCATGGCATCTCTCACTATATAACTGCGCCCTCTCATCAACCCTTCGACACGCCCGCTGTGCGGGCTGCTCAGGGCGAACGGGTTACCTATAAACTACCATTTTCAGGATGAAACTTATTTACCTTATCCGCCCTTCGGCGCGCCGTGGTTTTTTATGATGCCCGCTTTTCTCCAGCACCGGCCTTAAAAACCGCCCGGTATGCGAATCAGGATTCGCGGCGATATCTTCAGGCGTACCCACCACCAGAACTTCGCCACCCTTGTCGCCACCTTCTGGCCCCATGTCAATCACCCAATCAGCGGTTTTGATGACATCAAGATTATGTTCGATCACGACAATAGTATTACCGTGGTCACGCAACTGATGCAACACTACCAGCAGTTGTTTGATGTCGTGAAAATGCAGGCCAGTGGTGGGTTCGTCGAGAATATACAGGGTGGTGCCGGACTCGCGCTTGGAAAGCTCGCGTGACAGCTTGACGCGCTGCGCTTCGCCGCCAGATAACGTGGTGGCGTTTTGCCCGAGGCGTACATACGATAAACCAACATCCATCAAGGTTTGCAGCTTGCGCGCAATCACCGGCACGGCATTGAAGAACGCCAGCGCGTCTTCAATGGTCATGTCCAGCACTTCATGGATATTTTTACCCTTGTAGCGCACCTCCAAAGTTTCGCGGTTATAACGCTTGCCTTTGCAGATGTCGCACGGCACGTAAATATCCGGCAAAAAATGCATTTCGACTTTAATCACGCCATCGCCCTGACACGCTTCGCAACTTCCACCCTTGACGTTAAAGCTGAAACGGCCGGGGTTATAGCCGCGTGTGCGCGCCTCTTGCGTGCCGGAAAATAATTCGCGGATGGGTGTGAACAAACCAGTGTAAGTCGCCGGATTGGAACGCGGTGTGCGGCCGATCGGGCTTTGGTCGATGTTTACTACTTTTTCGAATTGCTCCAGACCAATGATCTCGGCGCACGGTGCTGGTTCGTCACTGCTACCATACAATGTACGCGCGGCCTGACGATACAGCGTGTCGTTAATCAAGGTGGATTTACCGGAGCCAGATACGCCCGTCACACAGGTCATGAGTCCCACTGGAATATCGACATTCACGTCTTTCAGGTTGTGGCCGCTGGCGCCGCGCAAACGCAACTGGCGCGCCAGGTTGGCGGGTACGCGCACCACAGGCACGTCAATTTCACGAGAGCCTGCCAGGTATTGCCCGGTAAGCGATGCCGGATTAGCGATGATTTCCTGCGGTGTGCCCTGCGCGACAATGTGGCCGCCATGCACGCCCGCGCCGGGGCCGATGTCCACCACATAATCGGCAAGGCGAATCGCGTCTTCGTCATGCTCGACGACGATCACGGTGTTTCCCAGATCACGCAGGTATAACAAGGTTTTGAGCAGGCGTTCGTTGTCACGTTGATGCAAACCTATCGACGGTTCGTCGAGCACATACATGACACCCACCAGCCCCGCGCCGATTTGGCTGGCGAGCCGGATGCGCTGCGCTTCACCGCCAGACAGGGTGTCGGCGCTGCGCTCCAGCGTTAAATAATCCAGCCCGACATTAATCAGAAAATCGAGCCGTTGACCAACCTCTTTGACGATCTTGGCAGCGATTTCACCGCGCCAGCCGGGCAACACCAGGTGCGTAAAAAATTCATACGCCCGACCCACTGGCATCTTCACCGTCTCCGGCAAAGTTTTACCCGCCACAAACACATGACGCGATTCACGACGCAAGCGCGTGCCTTTGCAATCAGGACAATGCTGAGTGCTTAAATATTTAGCCAGCTCTTCACGCACTGCGCCCGACTCGGTTTCGCGGTAACGGCGCTGCATATTGTTAATGACGCCTTCAAACACATGACGGCGCTTGGCCGCCACACCACGCTCATTAAGATAGGAAAATTCAATCTCTTCCTCACCACTGCCAAACAGCACCAGATCTTGCAGATTTTTTGGCAGCTCCTGAAACGCTGTATCAATATCAAATTGATAATGCTCGGCAAGCGCGTTGATCATCTGGAAATAATAGGCATTTCTGCGATCCCAGCCGCGCACGGCACCCCCGGCCAGACTTAATTCAGGGTGAGATACCACCCGCGCCGGATCGAAAAATTGTTTGACGCCCAAACCATCGCAAGTCTGGCACGCTCCGGCAGGGTTGTTGAATGAAAACATGCGCGGCTCAAGCTCGGTGATGCTGTAACCGCATTGTGGGCAGGCAAACTTGGCGGAA
>JANOOA010000105.1:0-3400 GCA_031421115.1 Gammaproteobacteria bacterium
CCTACGCGCCTTCGGATTCGGTGTACTGGCAGCACGGCCATTCCACCGAGCGGGATTTCGTTTATGTAACCACCGCGAACCTGACCCACGAGCAGTTGCAGCAGCTTTCGGATGAGGTTGGGGTGGAGCGCAGCCTGTTGGTGTTGTGCACCGCTTTCCGTGGGCGGGGCGATTACCCGAATCTCACCGTGAAGAAAATACCCAAGCAGGTGCTGTCGCGTTGTGAGTGGGGGCATGACGATTATTCTTTGCGGGTGGAGAATTTGCCGAAGGCCCCTCTCCCTAGCCCTTTCCCGCTTGCGGGAGAGGGGATTAAAGCGAAGGGGCGCAATGCGAATGTAGCGCAGGGCGGGTTGTTCGAGGAGGGGGAGACATGACAACGAAGCCGAAGGTGGAGAAGTCAAAGAAACCTGTGCCTGATGCACCGCATTTGTTTGGCCGCATCCGGGATATTCTTGAATCGGCTCGTAGCAACATTGCACGCACGGTTAACACGACTCAGGTGGTTGCAAACTGGCTGATTGGGCGGGAGATTGTTGAGGATGAGCAGGCGGGTAAGCGGCGGGCGGGCTACGGAGTCAAGCTGCTGGCCGATTTGTCTGAGCGACTTGGGCGTGATTATGGTCGCGGCTATTCGGTGGATAACCTAGAGGCGTTCCGGCAGTTTTATCTGGCATACCCGCGCCTGATTTCCGAGACACTGTCTCGGAATTTGGTTCTTCCTGCAATTTCCGAGGCGATGTCGCGGAAATCTGTGGAGACGGTTGCTGGCGATTCGTGGCAGCCGGGCATATTGAATCCGAATTTGTCCTGGAGTCACTATCGCAGTCTGCTTCACGTTGGCAGGCAGTCCGCACGGGATTTTTACGAAATTGAGGCGGTGAACCATGCTTGGTCGGTGCGCGAGTTGTTGCGCCAAATTGGCAGTCTACTGTTTGATCGTCTGGCTAAAAGCCGTGACAAAAAAGGACTGATGCGTTTGGCGGTTCATGGGCAGGAAGTTGTGCAACCTATCGACGCGCTAAAAGACCCGGTGGTGTTGGAGTTTCTTGATCTACCGGCGTCGCCGCGCTTGGTGGAATCCAAGTTGGAGCAGGCGCTGATTGGTAATCTGGAGACCTTCCTGTTGGAGTTGGGAAAAGGCTTTGCGTTTGTGTCGCGGCAGGAGCGCATTACGCTTGATGGCGACCATTTTTACATTGATCTGGTTTTCTACCACACGGTGTTGAAGTGCTTTGTGCTGATTGACCTGAAAGTGGGTAAGCTGACGCATGCGGACCTGGGCCAGATTCAGTTTTATGTGAATTATTACGACCGAGAGCGGCGTACTGAGGGTGATAACCCAACCTTGGGCTTGATCTTATGCCCCGACAAAAATGATGCAGTGGTGAGGTACACGCTGGGCGAACAGCAGGAGCGCAATATTTTCACCAGCCGTTACCAACTCCACCTGCCAACTGTCGAGGAACTTGAAAACGAGCTTCGGCGTGAGCTTCGTTTCCTGAGACAGCCAGAAGGCAAGGAAACGATTAAGAAAAATTTAGCAGTAGCGCCAAAAGCCGCATCCACCTTAAAAAAATCAGAAATTAAAAAGAAAAATGGACGGGCTGAATGAATCGCCACAACATCTGGAATGGTAAGGTCATAACGGGTAATGAAGTTATTTCCATTTTGGAAACAACTGCTGCCGATAGTGCTGAAGATGGGAAATTTCACTCTGATTTTGATTTGAGGCTGGTGGTCTATATGAAAGGCGAGGGGAAATCATGAACCGTCATGTAAACGCTATTGCCGGACGCTTGAGCTTACGAGCGCCGCAACGCCGCTCGTTGGAGATATTGGAGCGCCTTACCGAAATCATACCACCAAGTAAGGGATCTGATATTGCTGCCGCGCTGGAGATTATTCACAGCGAGTTTCCATCGGTGACCGACTTCGAGCGCGAGTTTCCTTCATTGTGCTTTGCGCTGGCCACGGGGGTGGGCAAAACGCGCTTGATGGGCGCATTCATTAGTTATTTGCATCTGGCACACGGCATTAACAATTTCTTCGTGCTGGCACCGAATCTGACTATCTATAACAAACTGATTGTGGATTTTAGCGACCGTACTCATCCAAAGTATGTATTTAAGGGTATCTCAGAATTTGCCATTGATGCGCCTTCTATCATCACCGGTGACAACTACGACCAGCGCGACCCTGCCAGCGGTACGCTGTTTGGCGGTGTGCGGATCAATATTTTCAATATCTCCAAAATCAATTCCGAGGTGCGCGGTGGCAAGTCACCGCGCATCAAGCGGTTGTCTGAATATATTGGCGAGAGCTATTTCGATTATCTGGCTGGGTTGCCTGATCTTGTACTGCTGATGGATGAATCACACCGTTACCGAGCAAGTGCAGGTATCAAGGCGATTAATGAACTGAAGCCTATCTTGGGTCTGGAGCTTACGGCGACACCGTTCGTGGAAAGTGCCAAGGGTGCGGTGCCATTCAAGAACGTTATTCTCGATTACCCACTGGGCAAGGCGATGGAAGATGGCTTTGTGAAAGAGCCTGCTGTGGTTACGCGCAAGAATTTCAATCCAGCGGGAATGTCGCAGGAAGAGATCGAACGCATGAAGCTGGAAGATGGCGTGCGCCTGCACGAAAGCGTGAAGGTAGAGCTGGAGACGTATGCACGCGAAACCGATAACAAAATCGTCAAGCCATTCGTTTTGGTGATTGCGCGTGACACGACACATGCCGGGCAGTTGCTGGCGTTGATCCAGTCGAATGGTTTTTTCGAGGGGCGTTACAAGGACAAGATCATTCAGGTGGATTCGAGCCGAAGTGGCGCAGAAGAGGAGGAGATGATCGCCCGGCTGCTGAAAGTTGAACACACCGAGGAGCCGACGGAGATTGTGATTCACGTCAATATGCTGAAAGAAGGCTGGGACGTAACTAACCTCTACACCATCGTGCCGTTGCGTGCGGCCCATGCGCGTATCCTGATCGAACAGTCCATCGGGCGCGGCTTGCGCTTGCCTTACGGGAAGCGTACCGGTGTGATTGCGGTGGATCGTCTTAACATCATCGCACATGACAGGTTTCAGGAAATCATCAATGAGGCGAATCGCCCCGATTCAGCCATACACTTGAAAACATTGGTGCTGGATAACGATGATTTCGGGAAAAAGACAGCGACCATTGTTTCTCAATCTCAGCTTGCTACGCAGTTGGGGATAATGCCAGCCGATACAACTGCCAGCACAAAGGTGGCAGGACAGGATGTACCGCCGATATTTACCAAGCCGGAAGAGCAGAAGGTGGCGCTGATCGCTTACGAGGTGATCCGCAAGCTGGAGAATCAGCCGAGCGTTGTGCCGACATTAGCGCACTTGAAAAATCCCGAGATTCAGGC
>JANOOA010000106.1:0-7218 GCA_031421115.1 Gammaproteobacteria bacterium
AGTATTCCAGCCAGGCGCTCAGGTCTTCTCCGGCCTGCCGCACGCCATCCAGCGCGGCATAGTATTTTGGCCGATCCTCCCAGTAATATTCGTCTACTGAAAAGATGTGATGGGTGTCGAAGCCGCGCCGGTAAAGTTCCCACAAAGCGAGCGCCCGGCCTGTGCGTCCGTTGCCGTCGGCAAAGGGATGAATGGCCTCAAAGCGGTAATGCAGAATGGCCGAGCTGAGAACTGGCGAGAGTTTTTTTGAAGCCGTGTTCCACCACTCCAGCAACTCGAACATCAGCCCCGAAACGGCATCCGGTGGCGGGGGGCGATACTGCCCGACCCGCACGGAAATCGTCCGGTATTTTCCGGCTTCGCCCTGATCCATCACTTCGCCGGCCAGAATCCGGTGCAACTCCAGAATGTCCATATGACGAATGGTTTTTTTGGCCGTATTTTTTTCCACGTAGCGCAGCCCGGCGACATAATTGAGGACTTCCCGCTTGGGCCGCGTGCCGGATCCTGAAAGTTCGCGTCCTTCCTCCAAGGCACGAACCTGATCGAGGGTCAGCGGGTTCCCCTCGATGGCCGTCGAGGCATGCACGTTGCGCGTGCGGGTGTCTTTCTGCAGGGCGGGGATCCAGGCAAGATCCACAACGGCGCTTTGAATCCGCTCACGCAACGCCGCCACCTGCTCGACTTCAGAAAGCAGGGCCGGGGTGATCGTGAATTGCGGGACATAGGCCATGTGGAAAGACTAATTAAATGTCAAGTATAAGTCAAGTTTTGTGTCAAGCCTTGACACTGGTATCCAAGGCATTTCTTATCCTTTGGTGGCACTGGCGGCCTCTGGCTCTAATTCCGCTACTGGTGGGCGTGTACCTTAACTTAACCGCCACTTAAGTTAAAGAAAACGCATTTCCATTAACTAACAAACAGTCGTAGGTAATTATCGAGCCCATAGCCCCGTCCCCTTTAACTTTTCTGATAATGTCTACTTCACCAATTCCATCAGCTTGCCGTAGCTGTCCACCACATCGTATTTAACTTGGTCGGAAGTGATTTTGGTAAAGAACTTGCGAGCACAGTCGATTTTGCATTTTTCAATTTCCCGCAGCTCCATAGATGACATGGAACCTTTGGTTTCTGCAATAAAGTAGACGTGCTTAACGGCACCTTCCTGAAAAGCGATGGCCCAGTCCGGGTTGTAATTGCCGACGGGTGTTGGGATAAAGAACCCCTTGGGCAGCTTGGCATATACAACGACTTCTGTGCTGGCATCCAGTTCTTTGACGAAAGTCCTTTCCACTCCTGATTGGGTGAAGACATAATCGTAGATATGACGGTTAACCTTAATCGCCTCGCTGAAATCATTCTTCGGTTTTTCTTTGGTGAAGATATCTATGTCGTAAGTCTCGCCCACTGAGTCGTAGGTTAGTTTCTCTATAATCACCGTCGCCTTCTGTTCATTGATCAGCCGCGCTGCTTTGGCAATAAAGTCCTCAGGGTTGGTTTTGTATTGGTTGAAGATAGCCACATTGATTCCCTGAAGAATACTGGCGATGGTGCTTCGGGTGAGTTGTGTTTCTTTTGTCAGCTTTCCAATCAGGTCATATTTTACGGCAGAATGAGCAGAGGATTTGTGGGAGTCGATCATCGTTTCCCGAATCTCAAATGACGTACCGTGCTTCACGTCATCGTATGTTGCTATGCCGATCTGCTCACCCCTGACGACAGTGTATTGGAGTGGACTGACTTTGAGCTCTTTTTCCAATGCGGCTACGCATTTATTAATCAGTTCCGGCGTTTCGAAGTGTACGGTGTAAGCTGCCTTGTGGTTGATGCGATTCCAGAGCGCTTTGAATTCTTTCTTTTCAAAATTTTCACTCAGCGGATTAATTTTGGTTTTGCGATCATCGCCGATATCGGGCAACTGGGCATCGCTAAAAACACTGTCGATGAGTTGAAATACTTGCTCGGCGTAAGGTAGCAATTCAGTAGGCAGACCGGCGAGTTGGCCTTCTGTTTTTGCGTCGTGATAAGCCTGTGTGATTTTATCGCTATCATCGGTGTAGTCATTTTTCAGCAGATACTTGTAAATCTGCTTTGCGATTTGTGGCGTCACAGTAACATCGCCACCGGCTGTTTTGAATACCTTTCCAGTGAAGTACCCTGCGTCGGCAATGCGTGGACGGGCAGACAGCGATTCACCAATATCGCGCTGTAAAGCGGTGACAAAGTCCTTGTAGCTCTCGCTGGCGACAACGGTCAGTACGTTGATCTGGTGTACTGTCGCCGGATTATCCATGCGATCGCCGGTTTGGTTGACCGATATGCGTAAACCACGCCCCACTTCCTGACGGCGAGAAATCGTATTGTCGCTGTGTTTGAGCGTGCAGATGACGAACACATTGGGGTTATCCCACCCTTCGCGCAGAGCGGAGTGAGAAAAGATAAATCGTACTGGCTCGGCCAGTGACAACAAGCGTTCCTTGTCTTTCAGGATAAGGTCGTAGGCATTTACATCGTCCGTCTCAGTGGATTTTTTGCCAGTCGCTGGATCGATAAGGCGCTTGGTTTTTTTGTCGATGGAAAAATAGCCGTTGTGGGTTTTGCTCGCTTTAATCCCTTTCAGGTAATGGTTATAAGGCGTCTCTTCCAGCGTCATCACTTCATTGAGCTGCTGGTTGTATTCCTCTTCAAATATCTGGGCGTACTCCCCCGGATTTTCACCATTTTCATCGTAACGTCGATACTTGGCGACCTCATCGATAAAGAACAATGACAACACTTTAATGCCCTGGTGGTAGAGCGCTTGTTCTTTTTCGAAGTGAGCTTTCACGGCCTCACGAATCTGGATGTGCCGCAATGCCGCCTCATTCACATCGCCCGTGGCTTCCCCCGCTTGCAGCTCCACGCCGTTAGTGAAGTGAACGGTATCCGTATGGGCATTGATGTCAGCAATGACAAAGCCCTTGTATTGGTCAAGCCCTCCGGAAATATTGAAGAGATTATCGTTTCTACCCAGCTTACGCACCACACGCTTGATGCCGCTGTTTTGCTTAATTTCCAGCTCAACACGGGCAATCGGTGGTTTGTTGGTGGAAATCTCAATGGACTCCAGGTAGAGATAAGCATTCGTACCACTCAACCCCTTGACGGAAATGCCACGCACTGCGATTTTTTTCACCAGCTTCTGGTTATAAGCATCCAGCGCGTCGAGGCGATGAATTTTGTTGTGGGTGGTTTTATGGGTGGCGGAATAACGCAATATCATCAGCGGATTGAACTCCTTCAGGGAATCCAGCGTCTTGGCACCTTCCATTTTTTGCGGCTCATCGAGAATCATAATGGGGCGGTTACCCTTGATCACATCAATGGGGCGGCGGGATTGAAAATCATCCAGCTCTTCATAAATGCGCCGCGCATCCTTGCCCGTGGCGTTAAAAGCCTGGACGTTAATCACCATGACATTGATGCCTGCATCAGAAGAAAAGCTCTCCAGATTGTGCAACTGCTTGGAGTTGTAGATGAAGAAACGGGCGCGCTTTTTATACTCTTCCAAAAAGTGCTCGGCGGTAATCCCCAGAGATTTATATACGCCTTCACGGATAGCAATGCTGGGCACCACCACGATGAACTTGCTCCAGCCATAGCGCAGGTTTAGCTCGAACATGGTTTTGATGTAGCAATAAGTTTTGCCGGTACCGGTTTCCATCTCGATATCAAGATTGACCGGACAAACCTTGTTGCTGGCCAGCGCAGTGGAGAGTGGCAGGTTTTGGCGGCGCTGAACGGTGTTAATATTTTCCAGCAACACTGCTGGCGAAAGCGCGATATCCGGGTTCTTGAAGCCCGTTTCATCAAGCAACTCACGCTGTTGTGGCGTACCCGCTTCCACTCGACCGGGGTCAGCCCGATATTGGATACTGGTATTTTTTGGTTGACCTGAAAAACAATCGGCAACGGATTCCACGGCGTTGGTTTGGTATTGTTGTTTTTTAAATTTAAATTTCATGTGCTACTTTTATTCTGCATGGAAAAAGTTATTTACATTTATAGAACAATTAGTTATTCGCGGTTAACGCTGCAATTTATAATTTTTATTCTGCATTTATTCTGCAAGCATCCACCTTGGCGCCTTATGCGAACCAGCGTTCCTAATGCTTCCAGCCCGACGCATATTGGTGATCAAATTGCTGATTTTATTAAATTTTTGCTCATTGTCGAGCGCGTCGCTGAGCTTTCCCTGTAGCAGTGTGTCGATCTCCTTGCGTGTCGCCGATCCACGCACGTTCCACATTGCGCAGGTTGGCTTCGTTGGAAAGCGCCGAGAAATATTTGCCGATGTCTGAGGTGGAATAGGAATCCCCTACATTCTTGAACTCGACCACCTCGTTCTCCCAGTGCGCAATCAGGTCGAACAGCAGCGTTTGTAAAGCTTGTTGATCCATAAGCGTCACCATTCACCCGTTGCCATATTTATATAGTTGTGGTTGGGCACGCCTTCGTGCCCACGCGGATTCTCGTATTGGCGCACTACACCTCATCGACCGGCGCATTTTGCAAATAAAACTCATGCAGTTTGGCTTGTAGCAGCGCCTTATCCGGCAACTGCGTTTGATATTCTGCTATCAGTGCCTTCGAGGCGCTGCGGCTCAGGGCATATTCCACCACCTCGGCATCCTTGCTCGCGCATAGCAACACGCCAATGGCGGGTTGTTCGTGCGATTTTTTTACATCCCTGTCGAGTGCTTCGAGGTAAAAACTCAGCTTGCCGAGATATTCCGGTTCAAAGCGCCCGATTTTCAATTCGATGGCGACGAGACAATTCAGCCCTCGGTGGAAAAACAGCAAATCAAGCGCAAAGTCCCGCCCACCCACTTGCAACGGATATTCGCTGCCCACAAAACAAAAATCCCGCCCCAGCTCAATTAAAAAATCCTTGAGCCGTTGCAGCAAGCCTCGATGTAAATCCGCTTCGGCATGGCCTTGCGGCAGGTCGAGGAATTCGACCATGTAGCTATCCTTGAAGATGCTCAAAGCATCGGGGTGAATTTGTGACACCAGTGGTGACACTTTTGGTGGGCTGAGCACGGTGCGCTCAAACAGGGCAGTTTTAAACTGACGTTCCAGTTCGCGCTTGCTCCATTGTTCCCGGATGGCGAGGCGCAGATAAAACTCCCGTTCTTCCGGCCTTTTGCTCTGATTGAGGATGATGAGGTTATGCGTCCAAGGCAATTGTCGCACCAGTGGCGCGACAATTGCCTCCACTTGATAAGTCTCATAAAATTTGCGCATCCGAAACAAATTGCTGCGGGTAAATCCACGCAACCCCGGCTGGGTATACGCCAGATGTTCCGCCAATTGTGCCACCACCCCGTCGCCCCATTCGGCAGCAGCAATCTTACGGCTGATAGTTAGCCCCACCTGCCAATACAACTCAATCAGTGCAGTATTCACCGCATGCACCGCCCGTTGCCGCGCAGCAGCGATCAATTGGGTAATTTCGGTGAAGTCGTCTTGCAGAATAAGGGGTGTCGTCATGTTGTTTCCCAGAATATCAATCTTCCTCGCTGCCCTTTGTAGGTCGGGTTTCAACCCGACAAATCGCCAACCTCAACGGTCTGCCGTAGGTCGGGCTTCAGCCCGACATGTCGGGTTAAAACCCGACCTACATGCTACATGCCGTCCCTTATATCGTTTTCACTTCAGTGGTAGGCGAAATGAGCTTGAAGATTTGCTCGATATTGATCTTCACGCTGTCGCTGCCGAAGCCGGAGTCGCGGAATACCGCGCGCAGGGGGTGGCGGGCGGCGAGGGCTTTCACGAATTCCTCGTTAATGCCCGTCTCGAAGCAGGCGGCTAACGCATTGCCGTCCACGAAGAACACTTGCTTACCGGAGATGACCTCCTGGGTAATGGGCAACGCCAAATCCACGCCCCAATCGAGCAAGACCTGGAATAACAAATCCTCGGGGGTGCGATCTTCGCGGATGTTATTAACCTGCGCCAGAAGGTCGCCTTGTTTCACCGTATCGGGGGTATAGTACACGTCCTTCATGTTGGAGCTGTCGACTTTCAGGACGCGGAAGCCAATGTCGAGTTGGGCTATGCCGTCTTTGCCCGCATTTTCATCTTTGATTTTTTTACCAGATCGTCGGATGCGCTCTTTGCTGATTTCGGCAATGGTTTTATATCCGGCTTTATATGCTTCCGAATTGTCATCGCATATTTCTGGCATCTGAATTAGGATAAACTTTATTCGCCCGCCATCATCCGCATTTTTTTGCATTATTGCGTGCGCCATCGTTGCTGAACCAGCAAAGAAATCGAGAACGATATCGGTGTCTCCATAAAGTAATTGCGAGGACAGTGATTGAATTAACAGTGTTGACTTTGGATGCGGAAATATTTTTGCACCAAATATATCCTGAAGCTCTCTGGTACCTTGAGTGTTTGCGGGCGTAGCCAATGAGTTAGATATACGATCTTCTTCTTTAGAAACCATCCACGTCGAGACCGGTACAGTTTCAAATTTTGCTTCGTTTTTGAAGCGTTTCAACATCGGTCGTCCAGTAGCATTAACAGGGAATATGATTCGACCTTCAGTTACCTTTTCAGCCATTGTTTTACGACTATATGGCCAATATCGGCCCTCTGGTGGCAGAAATTTATTCCCAGTCGCAGGGTCTTCAATTGGATAGTGTACGTCACCTCCTGCTTTACCGGCGCTAAGATTATCGGGTTTCCAAGGCCCTCGGGGATCGTTATCGCGGTTGGTGTAGCCTTCATAGGTTCGTGCGATACCAGCTAGTCGTCCCTTATTTTTGCCATAACAAAGTACGTATTCGTGATCCACACTTGTGTTATCAACGGAATCCATTGCACCACTGCGACGCTTCCAGACAAAAGCACAATAAAAATTGTGCCCTCCAAATATCTCATCACACATTTTCCTTAAATTCGAGGCTTCATAATCATCTATAGAGATGAAAATCGCCCCATCATCCGCCAGTAAATTTCTAGCAAGTCGCAGTCGTGGATAAAGCATGCTTAGCCAGTCAGAGTGAAACCGGCCATTAGACTCGGCATTTGCCACCATGCGTTTACCTGCCTCATCCTTCTGATTGGAGCGCTCAAAATAGGCTTCAGTATTTTCAGAAAAGTCATCTTCATAGATAAAATCGCTGCCCGTGTTATAAGGCGGATCGATGTAAATCATCTTCACCT
>JANOOA010000107.1:0-5338 GCA_031421115.1 Gammaproteobacteria bacterium
GTGAATGAATTGCTCACCCTATTTCCCGGCCTGCGCGTGCTGGTTTATCGCGAAGAGGGTTTGGTGGGTGATGTGCAGCGCGGGTTTCGTAATAAGGCGATGCTGGTGGCGCAGAAGGTGGGTTGAGTGTGTCTTTATAAATTCGCTAAATCCAGAATATTTCATGGGGCTTTATGATGGTTGATAAAAATAGCTATTATCCGTAGAAATCCAGGCTTGATCTGACAGCGACTGGTTGTTTGAGGGCGGCTGTTAGATCAAGTTGAAATTATGACACTAAGTTGCGTCGCTTGGCCTGCGTCATTTCCGAACGGCAGGGCATCGACTCCAAGCAGTACATTGAAAATTACCAAAAAAATGGTTGATTGGTATCGCAAAAATGCCTAATCAAAGACGCTAGTAAATGTTATCAGAACATGGGAAGATATATAATTAGGTTCGCTAAATTCGGTACGAATTTCGGGAGTAATGAACCATGTATTGTCAATATAGCCTTTACATTTAATTATGGCCAAAAGCGATCTCATTCTTTCACTTGTTCGTGCTGGTGCCGTTGGTGACAAGGCTATGTTGCGCTCGACAGTTGAGGCGCTTATGGCGGACGAGCGTGCGAAGAGCCATCACATCTTGGCTGACCGACTTCAACGGGCACTTCAGTCCGTCTCAGTCACGCCACCAGCATTAACTAATGCCCAACCGGTTCAAGGCAGCGGTCGCGATACAATTCTTGAGCTGACGCCCCAGATTCGATTTGAAGATTTGGTCTTGACCCTTCCTGCTCGTACTGAAGGTAAGCAACTTATTGAAGAACACATAAGGGCGGATATTCTGCGGGCTCATGGATATGAGCCTCGCCACAAGGTTCTTTTATCTGGACCTCCGGGTAATGGCAAAACATCTTATGCTGAAGCTGTTGCAGAAGCACTTGCCCTGCCGTTTTTCGTCGTTCGGTATGACGCGCTTATCGGCAGTTATCTCGGAGAAACAAACGCACGTCTCCGCAAACTTTTTGATTATGTCAGAACACAGCCCTGCGTTTTGTTTTTCGATGAATTCGATTCGATTGGCAAAGAGCGGGGTGACACACATGAGACCGGTGAAATTAAGCGGGTCGTCTCATTTTTGTTGATGCAGATCGACCAACTGCCAAGCTATGTACTTACTATAGCAGCGACAAACCATGCGGAGCTTTTGGATCGTGCGGTATGGCGACGCTTTCAGTTGAGGATAGCATTCCCATCTCCTCAAAAGAACGAGGTCGCTGCATTTCTTGAGAAGATCATTGCATTCTGGCCAGAGCAACCAAAGATTTCCGCTGTGACTTTAGCGGGTCGCCTTAACGTGACGTCTTATGCAGAGGCGCGCGATTTTTGCCAAAATGTTCGGCGGCGTCATATTCTCGGACTTGGCGAAATCGGTATTGATTTTGCTATTAAATCTGAACTCGACTTATGGGCTGCCCGCGTAAAACCAGAGGTAATGAATGCCGATCGACGCAACCAAACCACTCCTCCAGCTAAGCGTCGGTCAACCACAAACAAGACCAACGGGAAAACCCAACTCTTCCCCAAAGCCTAAGCCATTTAGCCTCGATCATCAGAGGGCGGCGTTTGGCCCAAAGTTTGACCGGCTAGCCTCAGTTCTGGAACGTGATCAAAGCGGCCTTGAGCTCCGAAGCGATCCAACTGCTCTCGCTCCTGAACGCTTGCTTGTGTTCGAAGTTCGGGGGGCAATTCAAACCTTCGTCAATGCAGTTGGAAAAATTCCGGGACTTGAATTTATCGATCAAGAGGAGCTTGAAGGTGACGCGCAAGACAAAAAACCAACCGTCTACCTGTTAGTTCCCGATGCTCAGGCACTGAGCAATATCGCGTCTTTATGGCGTCGATGGATCCAAGGTGAAGAATTGGGAAGGGGCTTTGCTCCATGGCGTGATGTGTTTGCGACATTGAAAGATATACGACCTTGGGGGCCACAGGATAGAGTTCAAGCCGACGAGCGCGATATTATCGCAGCAGAGATCGCCTCCATGGCTGATGATGAACGGATTCGGCTTGAAATCGAGCTTGTTTTTAAGTCATCTGATGGGCGAGCTAATGAAGCGGAAGCAGACTTAAGTAACGCGGTTGTAGCCGCTGGTGGACGCGTAATCAGTCGCTGCCGGATAGCCGACATTGGGTATCACGCAATTTTGGCTGAACTACCCGTTCCTTCAGTTCGAAACATTATCGACATGTCACAGGCAAGCATTGCAGGTCTTGATCTGGTAATGCACATCCGGCCACAAAGTATAGCGACGACAATAGCGATTGGGGAAGCCGAGGATACCGCGCCAGTGGAGCCAGTAGTCGTTTATCGATCCCCGATACTGGCCTTGCTTGATGGTGTTCCTGTTGCCCAACACGCTCTCTTGGCTGGAGCGTTGGTCGTTGAAGATCATTTCAGTTTGGAGCCTCTAGTTCAGGTTGCTGCTCGTAATCACGGCACCGCGATGGCGTCGCTGATTGTTTACGGAGACAGAAATAAAACGGAACAAAGGCTTGAACGGCTAATCCACACTGTACCCGTTCTTGGTTCGAACGATGAGTTTCCGGATGATCGGCTAATCGTCGATATGATCTACCAAGCCGTGTTAGCAATGCGAGACGGGGATGAGCCATCGGCACCGGATGTTCTGATCGTAAACCTTTCTCTCGGCAATGCGCGAAAGCCATTTCATAACAGGATGTCGGCGTGGGCACGACTGATTGATAGCCTCTCGTATCGGTTTGGGATTCTTTTTGTTGTAAGTGCGGGAAATCATACTGCACCGTTTGAGGTGCCAGGATTTAGAGGTTTTGGTCAATTCGAGGATGCCGATACTATTCAACGAGCGAGCGGGACAATGTCTGGACTAGGGAGGCTGATCGCCGAGCGGCGACTTCTGTCGCCTTCCGAGTCTGTGAACGGCGTGACGGTCGGCGCGGCCAATGTGGACGCTGTATCTCCAGCAGACCGAATGGCTACACGGAACGTCGACCCATTTCCAAATTTTACAACTTCAAACCCATCAAGCGCGCTCGGCCCCGGTTTCGCGAAGAGCGTGAAGCCCGACATCCTGATGCCTGGAGCCAAAGAGCACATGAGCTTTGTTGCGAGCGGTACCACGCTGTTAATCAGGCCAAGCGGGCCAGCACGGGCGCATGGGCTTAAAGTAGCAGCACCGCCACGCGATGGACGTGAAAGTGTTGAGAGCTTCACCAACGGGACAAGTGCCGCTGCCGCCTTGGCATCTCGAACATGTCACCAGATCCACGACGCACTTGAAGCAGCCTATGGAGATACATTTAAATCACTAAGTCACGCTCAGCGTGCCACGCTGCTGAAGGCATTATTGGTTCATACCGCATCTTGGACACAGCCAGCTTCTGAATTAATCAAACAGGTCTTGGGACCATTCGACAACCACCAGCATGTTCGTCAGAAAGATAACATCAGAAGATTTCTTGGATACGGCCTCGTTGACGCTGAAGCAGCCGTAGCATGTTCCGAAGATCGCGCTACGTTTTGGGCTAGCGGCATACTTTCGCGAGAACAAGCAGTAACAATTCAGGTGCCAATTCCTATTTGTATAAATGGACAGGCAAAGTCACACGCATTGCAGGCAACACTTGCTTGGTTTACGCCTGTATTGACAGGTCGGCAGAGTTACCGAGCTGTTCGTCTCAAGCTTGTCGAGCCTGACGATATGTCTTCATTGCGTGTTGATTCAGTAAAAACACAGCCAGACAAAAATCAAGGGCGTCACGGCACAGTCTTTTCGAGGTGTTGGAATGGAGCTGAGGCACCGATTATAGGCGAGAGTCACTTTGTAACATTTACCGTTCAACGAGAACCTGATCAGGGTACTGTAATAGACGAACCTATTCCGTTTGGTCTCGCTGTTACCTTCACCATGCTTGGAGTCACGCAGATTTATGAAGAGGTGCGGGCTAGACTAGCTGTCGTCTCAAGAGTGGGAGTCAGATAAGACAAGCAGAAGCCCGAGGCGCGTCAATGTCATCTACCCCACTTGTTTAAACATCGCTCCTGGCCGCAAGTCGCCTTTCATAAGGTACGCAGAGAATTGCGACACGCACCAGGCTGTGACCGTTCATGAGCCCTCTCGGGTCACCTGCCACGAAGATTTATCTCCGCCAGAATGCCGGGCTGAGTATCACCAGCAGTGTAAACACTTCCAGCCGACCCAGCAGCATGGCGAAGCTGAGAATCCAGATGCCGGTATCGCTTACTGTAACGAAGGTGGTGGCGACGGCGCCCAAGCCAGGGCCGGTGAGGTTCAGGCAGGCGGCTACGCCAGAGAATGCCGCTACCATGTCCAGTCCGGTCGCCATCAGTGCCAGCGACAATATGACAAAACTTACGATATACAAAACAGAAAATCCCCACACCGCTTCCACCACCCGATCTGGCAATGAACGCTCACCAATTTTTACTGGAATAATTGCGTTGGGATGTATCAGGCGTTTGATTTCACGCAGGCCTTGTTTGTAGAGCAGCAGAATGCGGATGACTTTCATACCTCCCGACGTGGAGCCGGCGCAGCCGCCAATAAAACCGATGGTGATTAACAGCGCTGGCAGGAATAAGGGCCACACGGAAAAATCAGCGGTGAGAAACCCGGTGCCGGTGATCATGGTGACGACCTGAAATGCGCCGTAACGCAGCGCGTCCCAGAAATTCGGGTAGCGTCCGGTAATCAATAACACCGCCGTGGTGATAGCAATAACAGCCGCGACAATGGTAAAGAATCCGCGCACTTCTGCATCATGCCAATAGAGTTTTATATCAAGCCGCCGCCACGCCATAAAATGGATCGCAAAATTAATACCCCCCAATAACATGAAGACGATGGCGATTGTATCAATCAACGCGCTATTGAAATGGCCCATGCTGGCGTCATGCGTGGAAAAACCGCCGGTCGAAATGGTGGAAAAGCTGTGCCCAATCGCATCGAACAGGCTCATGCCTGCCAGCCAATAGGCGGCGGCGCAAGCGATGGTGAGCCCCAGATAGATATACCACAAGGCCCGCGCGGTTTCAGTGATGCGCGGCGTGAGTTTATTGTCTTTCATCGGGCCGGGTGTTTCAGCGCGATAGAGCTGCATGCCACCAATGCCGAGCAGGGGGAAGATCGCAACCGCTAACACAATGATGCCCATGCCGCCGAGAAATTGCAGTTGCTGCCGGTAATACAAAATAGATTGCGGCAACTGATCCAGACCAACGATGACCGTGGCGCCGGTAGTGGTAAAACCGGATACGGATTCAAACACCGCCCTGGTAAAGGACATATGCG
>JANOOA010000108.1:0-2532 GCA_031421115.1 Gammaproteobacteria bacterium
CCATTGATGCCCGGGTATTGCGCCATTTTGCCCAGACGCTGTACGCGTCTGACCGGCGCGAACAGTTGTTGATGCGCCTGCCCGACGTGCAACAAGTCCAGTTACAGGCGTTGATCGTGCGTCGCGGCCAACTCATCCAGATGCGTGTCGCCGAGGATAACCGCCGGGCGCTGAGCCATCCGACACAGCGCAACAGTATTGATGCGGTGCGTAAAGTGCTCAACGCGCTTGTGCCAGTATTGACCAGGATATTGATGCGCAGCTTAAAGACCACTTTGCGGCCAAACTGGCCTTGCTCGATAACTTCAAGGGTATCGGAACAGGCACCAAGGCCTGCCTGATGGCGGCTCTGCCTGAGCTGGGAAGCCTGAGCCACGAGGAGATAGCAAAACTGGTGGGCGTTGCGCCGTTGAACTGCGATAGTGGCAAGCACAAAGGTAAACGCTTCACCTGGGGTGGGCGGGCCGATGTGCGCTGTGCGTTATACATGGCAGCCTTGAGCGCGACCCGCTACAACCCGGTCATCAAGGTGTTTTATGACCGGCTGCTGGGCAAAGGCAAACCTAAAAAAGTGGCGTTGGTGGCCTGTATGCATAAAATTCTGACGATCCTCAATGCGATTATGAAATCGGGGAAACCCTGGAATGAACATCATTCTTCAGCTAAAAACCCTTGACTTGGAACACAGTTGCTCTCTTCACGCACAATACCTAACTCTTTGCGTAACAAGGTCATTTCAGTATCGGCGGGCTTGATATGCCCTTTCCCGGGAAAGGCGTGTTCACCTTCCTTTTTATGGTCTTCCACCCAGCCCACCAGCGTACCCGTAGGAATACCCAATTCTTCGCTGATCTTCTTATAGCCGCGCCCACTTTCTAAATAAAGCTTGATGGCGTTTAACTTGAATTCTTTATCATACGTTCTTACTTTACGTTGACTCATGGTTCACCTCAAAAAAATAACAAAGTTTATACTCTTTGTTTCCCTTCGATATGTCCACTAAATGGTAGCAAGATCAGTATCCCCACTGGCGGAATAGCGGCTGGAGTGCTGTATCATCGCGGAGCGCCAGGAAATAAAGATATTCCGCCACCACATCGCGTTCGCCCGGCCAGCACAAGGTGCCATGCTCTAGACCAAACTGTTGGACAAACGCCTCATCCGCAAAGGCAGTGAAGACGGACTGCGGATTGGCGTTGATGAGTGCGTGCAAATCCGCCACGCCGGTACGCCCATCGTTGAACGCCAAACGCATTTTGTACGCGCCAAGGTATTCGGCATCGGCGATTTCCAGCAACATGACGGCCTCCTTTTCGAGTGATTAGACCAAGGGCTTGATGCGGTGAAACTGGCCGGTTGTACGCAAGCCATTCCAGTTCTCCTTCTCAACTTTTCTCGCGCAGATTCAGTGCTTTGTGCGGCCGCAGTAGAGTGCTAATGGAAAATCTGGGTTAAAGCCAACGGCCGCACTACCGCCCGGCTGAAGGCCGCTTTTGTAGCCGATGGCATGAGTTATGGCCGTCGGCGCCTGGCGGCTGTATTTACAGGCCTAGGACATCAAGATGGGTCGCTACCGTGTACGCGGCTTAATGCAGGCAGAGGGGCTAAAAACAGGCATTGTTACAATACATCATAATTATGACTTGACTGACTGACGTCCACATATTGTCCCGCTTGTTCTTGTTCCATTTTAAGCACCACTTCTGTCATGTGTAACACGCTGTCAGGATTAAGCGATATGGAATCAATGCCTTGTTGTACCAGCCAACGGGTAATTTCCGGGTAATCCGAAGGCGCCTGGCCACAGATGCCTATATATTTTCCTGCCCTGCGGCAGGCATGGATAGCCATTTCCATAAGCTTGAGCACTGCCAGATTGCGTTCGTCAAAGCCGGCGACGATGCCGGAATCACGATCTACGCCCAATGTCAGTTGGGTGAGGTCATTCGAGCCGATGGAGAAGCCATCGAAGTATGCGAGAAATTGATCGGCGAGCAGTGCGTTGGCGGGGATTTCACACATCATGTAAATTTTCAAACTGTGCGCGCCGCGTTTGAGGCCATGCTCAGCCATTAAATCGAGCACTTTATGCGCTTCTTCAACGCTACGTACAAAGGGTATCATCAGCGCCACATTGTCTAATCCCATCACCTCGCGTACCTGGCGCATGGCGGCGCATTCTAGCGCAAAACACTCTGCAAATTGCACTGAAGGGTAACGCGATGCGCCGCGAAAACCGATCATCGGATTTTCTTCTTCCGGTTCAAATCCACCGCCACCCACTAACGCCGCATACTCATTGGATTTGAAGTCACTCATGCGCACGATGACGGGTTTGGGATAAAAGGCAGCGGCAATGGTGCCCACGCCTTCGGCAAGCCGGTTGATATAAAATGTTTTTGGATCCGTGTAGCCAGCGCAAATGGCGGCAATCTGTTCTTGCAGTGCGGGGGTAAGGGTAGGGTATTCAAGCACCGCGCGTGGATGAATGCGGATACTGGTGTTGATGATGAATTCGAGGCGCGCCAATCC
>JANOOA010000109.1:0-3299 GCA_031421115.1 Gammaproteobacteria bacterium
CAAACAACTGCTTGACGCGGTCAATCGCCAACTGCTCGACTTTATCCACATATTCACACCCGCCATAATAACGCTTACCGGGATAGCCTTCAGCATATTTATTAGTTAAAACAGATCCTTGCGCCTGCATCACGCGTGGACTGGCATAATTCTCTGAAGCGATCAGCTCAATATGCTGCTCCTGACGCACCACTTCTTCCTGCATCGCCGCCCACAGATCATCATCAAAACCGGCAATTGTCATCTTTTGCGAAAACATCAATATTCACCCTGTAAATCTGCTTGGCCTGTAAAATATTTTCAGTAAAGATAGATAGAATAACCGATTCAGGCCAAATATGCATGACCTGACTGGCCATAAAACATCCTTCCCCCCTGAAAAAACCATGGAAAACTATCATACTATCATTGCCTTGCCTTCTCCTTGCCATTAACACCCGTCAATACAGCGGTTTTATTGCGGTTTTATATAGCAAAGAAGTCCATCTATGCTATAATTTTATACAATTATTAATAAATTTTCATAGCCAAGGAGGGGCATTAATGACACGCGTAGCCGCACAACGCCCACGCGCCACCCAGAGTATTTAGGGCGTAATTATGGCAGCCGAATCCAAACCAGCATCACCTCAAGGCAGTGCTTCAGCAAAAGTGCTGCGTCTGCTGGAAAGCCTCAAGCGGAGCGAAACTGGCGCGATCATTCATCAGCATGTCACGCACATTCTCACCGATGGCGACACCCTTCACAGTGGCGCCGAACAAGCTTATATAGATTTGCTGGGCGTGACACTGCGCGCCTACGAACGACAGTTACCTCCGCACTCGCCACTGCGCACGCATATCAAACTCATTCAAATGCACCTTACTCCACCCCTGTCAGTGGCCGAAATCAGTGGTTTGCACCGTTACATTGAACTTCAAGGCGCCCACTTTTTCCAAACCGTGGCTGGCAACAATACAACTCTCGAAGATGCCTTAGTGCCCTTGCTGGAAGTTTTTGGCGCGCCTGTGTTGGCTGATGACGCTGGGATCAGCACACCCGCCACCGCCGATCAGGAACCCGCCGCACCACATGTGGAACACCGCGTCGATCTAGCCTATCGCCAGCACCTCGATGAAAAGCGCAAAAACATGCAGGGCATCCAGGAAATGCTTGATGAAGAAATTATACAAGCGATCCGCCAGAGCGAAGAGTTCAGAATGCACCTGGAAATTGAGCTAAGCAGACTCTACCGCGCAGAAAAGATAAAAAATCTTGATGCCGCCAGACTCGCGCTAGTCAAGGCAACTCAAGGATTACTGGAAGCCAATCGTGCGCTGAGCACCCGGCTTGACAGCACGCATAATCACTTGCAAACCGTTAAAACCGACACTCATCAATTGAACGAAGAGTTAACGCGCGTACACCTGCTGAGCCTCACGGATGATCTGACGAGCCTGCCCAATCGACGCGCCTTCATGCGCCGCCTCGAAGATGAAGTCGGCCGCGTGCAACGTTATGGCAGCCCTTTAGCTCTAGCATTATTGGATCTGGATGAGTTCAAGGCGGTTAATGATAAATATGGTCATACGGCAGGTGATGAAGTGCTGCGTTGCTTTTCTGAAAATATGCTATCGACCTTCCGCCATCATGATATGGTGGCGCGTTACGGTGGTGAAGAGTTTGCTATTTTATTGCCCAATACCGATGCTGAAGGGGTAATGCACGCGCTGCGAAAGGTGCAAAAGCGTACTGCCGAAAGCCATTACTTATACAACAGCGTTGCAGCGCCCATGCCCACGTTTTCGGCTGGTGTGGCCTTGTATAACGTAGGCGAAACATTTACCTCCCTGATTGAGCGCGCTGATGCTGCGCTGTATCGCGCAAAAAATCTGGGGCGCAACCGCTTTGAAATAGATATTACGGACAGCGCCCAAAGCATCAGCGGTTAATCAAACCCTGCCCCCATCAGTGTTCACTTAAGTGAACACTGATGGGCCGCACCCGGAAAATTACGCTACAATAGCGCTCCATTTTTAACCTGTAACACTGAATAATCCATGACATCATCCGCACATAAAGTTGGCTTCATCAGCCTCGGCTGTCCCAAAGCATTGGTAGACTCCGAACAAATTCTCACGCAACTACGCGCTGAAGGATATGAAACATCATCCACTTATCAAGACGCCGACCTAGTCATCGTAAACACTTGCGGCTTCATTGACAGCGCAGTGGAAGAATCGCTGAACACTATCGGCGAGGCTCTGGCAGAAAATGGCAAGGTGATTGTGACCGGTTGCCTGGGGGCACGTGAAGAGGTGATTCGCGCCGCACATCCCCAGGTACTGGCCGTTACTGGCCCTCACGCCCTACAGGAAGTCATGCATGCGGTGCATCATCACCTGCCACCCGCGCACGACCCTTATACCAGCTTGATACCACCCCAGGGCATCAAATTAACACCCAGGCATTACGCTTATTTAAAAATCTCAGAAGGCTGTAACCACCGTTGCAGTTTCTGCATTATCCCGTCGATGCGCGGCGATTTGGTGAGCCGTCCAATTGGCGACGTAATGCAGGAAGCTGAAAATCTGGTAAAAGCCGGCGTGCGCGAATTGCTGATAATTTCACAAGACACCAGCGCCTATGGCGTCGATGTCAAATACCGCACCGGCTTCTGGCAGGGCAGACCCGTCAAAACTCGTCTCACCGAACTTGCACAGGCCTTGGGTGAACTGGGCGTCTGGGTGCGCATGCACTATGTCTATCCTTACCCCCATGTCGACGAACTGATTCCGCTGATGGCCGAAGGAAAAATTCTGCCATATCTCGATGTGCCGTTACAGCACGCGCAACCACGCATCCTGAAAGCCATGAAACGCCCCGCCAACAGCGAAGACACCTTGGCGCGCCTGCATCACTGGCGCAGCCTGTGCCCTGACATTACCGTGCGCAGCACATTCATCGTCGGCTTCCCTGGCGAAACTGATGATGACTTCGAATATCTGCTGGATTTCTTGCAGGAAGCACAATTGGATCGTGTCGGCTGCTTCATGTATTCCCCCGTCACTGGCGCCACCGCCAACGCACTGGCTAACCCCGTGCCTGAAGAAATCAAGGAAGAACGTCTGTCGCGCTTTATGGCGGCGCAACAAATTATCAGCACCGCAAAACTGCAGCGCAAGATTGGCAAGACCATGACGGTGCTGATTGATGAGATAGACGATGAGGGTGCCGTCACCCGCTCAGCAGCAGATGCCCCAGACATCGACGGCCAGGTGTTTATTGAAGATGGTCGCTTACGGCATCCTGCCTCTGG
>JANOOA010000110.1:0-8620 GCA_031421115.1 Gammaproteobacteria bacterium
TGATACGCTAGGCTGGATTCTGGTACAGAAAGGCCAGATAAAGCGCGGCCTAGAATTATTGCAGGCCGCTGCTACCAAAGCACCCACCTCGGCGGATATTCGTTATCATCTGGCCGCCGGGTTGGAAAAAGCTGGGCGTCGTGACGATGCCCGTAAAGAACTCGAACGCGTGCTGAAGAGCAATGAGAATTTTTCTGAAATAAATGCCGCTCGTGAACTGCTCAGCAAAATAAAAGAAAATAGATAGCAGGGGGCGGCTTTCCATTGTCCACTTCTTGCTGATGTTTCTCGGCGCCAAGTAAAACGGCTTCAGATCGGCGGTGACTTCCAGGGAGCTTGCGCGGTAATTGCTTGGCTTTGTGGTTGCGACGATCCAGGCGTTTTAATAATCGCCATAACTTCGCATAATGTATATTATGTTAAATTATAACGTACGTAAATGACCAAACTTATCAGCCCCCCCTGGATCCCGCAGTTCATTTTTCATTCACCAATGTTCGAACCGTTGATTACGTTCGCGCACAAACTTGCAGTTTTCAAGGATGGCTGGCCGAGTCTGGGTGATTATCAAGCCCTGTTGACCCAACATCCTGAGCCGATTCTAACTCAGAATGGCATCCCTCTCAAAATTGCTACGCAAGGCTCACGGCCACTATGCCTTGAAGATCAGTATGCGTCGAGAATTTATCTGACGGGTGAGATACAAACCCGCGTCGATAACTGGCACGATTTTTTTCAACTACTGACCTGGTTAACTTTCCCCAAAACCAAGGCGACAATCAATGCCATTCATCATCAGGCTGCCACAGCGCGTTTTGCGGGTGTTACAGGTAACGGTCGCCGCTCTCCGATCGAAAACATGTTATCGCTATTTGACGAAGGTGGCGCGATTGTAGTGTCTTCTGATGCGGATCTGCTGCAAATGATCCGCGACTTTGACTGGAAAAATCTGTTCTGGCAACACCGCGCAGAGATGACTGAGAAAATGAATTGTATTATCTTCGGTCATGCACTGTATGAAAAAGCCTTATCACCTTATATTGGAATGACAGCAAACAGTGTGCTGCTTCTGGTAGACCCAGATTTTTTTTATAAACCCATAACCCAAAAGATAAAAACTATTGATGATATGTTATCAATAGTTTTTTTTAATGAAAATAAATATCGGGATACTCAAGCGTTATCGCCCTTGCCTATCCTCGGTATGCCCGGCTGGGATGCGCGCAATAGTTATGAAAGTTATTATGACAATGCCGGCTATTTTCGCCCCGGACGTACCAGGCGAAGCCCCATGTAATTCCATATTGCCACCCTCTTCAATCGTTGTTTGCCGCTCCCGCCATCCCTCGGCAACTGCTCCTTGCGTTGCTCTACCTCCTGCATCCATGCAGTCGTGGCTCTCGCGGCACTTGTGCGTCGTGCACGGCGTCAGGTTTAATCAAGGCGCGTTTTGCGGCGGATGTCAGGCACTTAATTGCATATTCTTTGCGTAATGCGGCACCATGATCAGCAACGGATTCTTTATAAACTAACACTACTGGCCCTCTGGCACGCGTGTATTTTGCACCTACGCCCGCATTGTGTTGCACCAAACGTGCATCTATATCTTTCGCTATACCAGTATATAAACTATTATCAGCGCATTGCACAATATAAACGTACCACGCATCCATCGCTTGCATCACCTCTGATGTTTCAGGTTATATAAAAGATATACCGCGCCACTATTGATGGCGGTATTGTCTTGTGCATCATTGTTAATGCCAATAGCCATGCTGTCTTCCAGGCGCGCGCTCACCGCCAGCAGAGAGCCGTTATTATTCAACGCCACTATACCGTGCCCAAATGTGCCATTGCGGGTATACACAAAACTAAGCACACCCGCAACGCAGCACCAGACCGCGTATACCCGAGCCCCCCAACGCCCCTCCATGGGCTCAGTCATTTGCCACAACAGCGAGTTACTCATGCATAATACTTCTCGTACAGCCTGACAGCTACTTACCATGAATTTGCAGCAGTTTTTATTATACAATTAGTCCTGCTTGAAAACGGAAAGATTGGATAACGATGATCATCTATGGCATTAAGAACTGCGATACCGTCAAAAAAGCCTTGATGTGGTTAAGCCAGTATGGCATGGAACACCGTTTTCACGACTTTCGCAAAGACGGTCTGGACGAAAAAATGCTACGCGCCTGGGTAAAGGAGCTGGGTTGGGAGACGCTGCTTAACCGGCGCGGCGCCACCTGGCGCGGCCTGCCTGAAACCGCAAAAGAACCTCTGGACGAAACCCGCGCCATCGCACTGATGATGGCGCATCCTGCCGTTATCAAACGCCCGGTGCTGGATCTTGGCGCATCGCGCCATGTGGGTTTCAGCGCAGAAGAATATAATCTATTATTTCCAAAACAATCTCGAGGTTAACTAATCTGATGTCTGCCACTCTGCAACTTGCCATTGACCTGATTTCGCGCCCGTCTGTCACACCCGACGACGCAGGCTGCCAGGACACTATGGTCGCGCACCTGGAAACCATAGGCTTTAAAATCGAACGCCTGGCCTTTTCTGGTGACGGGGGCGACGTGCAAAATTTCTGGGCGCGACGCGGCACCACCAGCCCGCTGTTCGCCTTTGCCGGTCACAGCGACGTGGTTCCCACTGGACCACTCACACAATGGCACAGCCCACCCTTCGCGCCCGAGATACGCGATGGTCATTTATACGGCCGTGGCGCAGCAGACATGAAAGGCAGCCTCGCCGCCATGGTCACCGCCTGTGAGCGTTTTGTCACCCTCTACCCTGATCACACTGGCTCTATCGCGTTTCTCATCACCAGCGACGAAGAAGGCCCCAGCGTCAACGGCACCGTAAAAGTCATCGAACACCTCAGCGCGCGCGGCGAAAAAATCGACTGGTGCCTGGTGGGTGAACCGACCAGCACGCAACGCGTCGGTGATGTGGTTAAAAACGGGCGGCGTGGATCACTGGGCGGAAAACTAACGGTACACGGCATCCAGGGTCATGTCGCCTACCCACAACTTGCAGACAACCCGATACACCGTGCCGCCCCCGCATTAGCCGAACTGTGCGCCACCACCTGGGACACCGGCAACACGTTTTTCCCCGCGACCACTTTTCAGATTTCCAATATTCATGCCGGCACCGGCGCCAACAATGTCATCCCCGGCGATCTGGAAGTAGTGTTCAATTTTCGTTTTTCCACCGCCATTACCCATCAACAACTACGCGAAAGCGTAGAAAAAATATTCAACAAATACGGCTTGAAATATACCCTGGACTGGAATCTTTCTGGTCAACCCTTTTTGACACGCGAAGGCGAACTAATTGACGCCGCGCGCGCCGCCATCCGCGAAATTTCCGGCATTGAAACTGAACTTTCCACCTCAGGCGGCACCTCGGATGGACGTTTTATTGCACCCACCGGCGCACAAGTGCTGGAACTTGGCCCTATAAATGCTACTATTCATAAGATCAATGAATGTGTCAGCGTGGAAGATCTTGATACGCTGTCGAACTATTATCAACGTATTCTGGAAAAACTACTTCCATAGGGGTCTCATGAGCGCCACACCTGATACAGAACAACGGCGCTTCAAGCGCATTCCTTTCGATGCCAAAGCCGAGATGTTATGTGCGGGTGATCACTGGCACAGCAAGCTCATTGACCTGTCACTGCGTGGCGCCTTAATAGAACGCCCCCCCTCATGGGAAGGAAAATCCGGTGACTCCTGTCTATTGAAAATATCACTGGGTGACGATGAAGCCCAGATTAAAATGCAAACCTCTGTCGTACATATCGAAGCGCATCGCATCGGCTTGATCTGCATTAACATTGACATTGACAGCATCACCTACCTGCGACGTTTTGTAGAACTGAATCTGGGTAATCCGGAATTACTGAACAGAGAGCTTGGCGCCTTGGGCAAAAATATATGAATAATAACCAGCCGGACTGGGGGCTCATCGCTGAGAAATTTGATCTGTGGTTGCCGCATATCGCCCCGGTCGGCGCAGCACTGCTGGACGCACTGAATGCACAGCCAGGCGATACTGTTCTGGATGTTGCTTCAGGCACGGGCGAACCCGCCTTGACACTCGCACGGCACATGGGTAACACCGTAAAAATTATCGGCGTCGATGCCGCTGCCGCCATGGTGAATGTCGCTCAGAAAAAAGCGACCAACGAAAAGTTGTCGCAGGTTCAGTTTCAACACATGGCAGCAGAAAAACTTAACTTCCCTGACGCTGCTTTCGATAAAATTCTGTGTCGCTTCGGTGTCATGCTGTTTGAAGACTCACTGCAAGGTCTCAAGCAAATGCAACGCGTACTCAAACCCGGCGGACGCTTTGCCATCGCGGTGTGGAGTACGCCTGAAACCATGCCCACCTTGCGCTGGGCATACCAGGTATTTGCGGGCCGCATCCCTGCCGATAAATATCCACCCTTACCTAAAGTAACCTCGTTAGGATTACCTGGGGTGCTTGATAACATGCTGACGCAGGCCGGCTTCAAGGATTGCATGATCCGCCCCGTCACATTCCACTATCACTTCCCATCATTTGATGATTACTGGAATGTTGTAGAACAATCCGACATTTTGAAAATGCAATATGATGTCTTGCCCGAAAATCAACGCGGGGTTATTCGCGCTGAAATTGCCGCTTTGGCACAGGCGTACATTGGCGAAAAAGGGTTAGTGGTTCCCCACGAATTTTTACTGGCTACCGGAACAAAATAAAGCAGCCAGTGATGCTTATTTCTGCTCATCATTAATCAGTTTATTCACAACTTCCTGAAAATACGGTCTCTCCTTGAGGCTTGCATACCCTCCCGGATAATATACGATAGAGATATAAGCACTTTTCTGATCATAGCGGTTCAGTACAATCGCACAACGCTGATCGGGCAATAGCCGCACGTTATCAATCATCGGGAAGTCAAAGGAACCCACCCAAAACTCGGTCACTTCAGTTTTTTCCTGACCTTTTTCATCAGGCGTAGCAACTGTTAATCTGACCTGAATTTCACGCATCTCAGGATCTTCTTTTAAAACATAAACCCTGAAGGTTCTTTTAATACCGCCTATTTCAAGTGTTTCTTCTTCTAATGGCATGCCGTAAGGGTTGGCGCGCAGGCTTTCCAGATCAATCACTCTCTCAAAGGTTGCTCCTGCGCTGCCTAATACCATTGCCTGCTTACGTGCCACTTCGTTTGCAACCCGTTCCAGGCGTTGTTGATAATCCTGTTTATGAATATCCTTGGTGGTGTTTACCTGCTTTGCAACATGGACAAATAATGGCTTAAGATTAAGTGCCTCATGAAAATTGTAAGCCAACAATTCCAGATTCAACACTTTTTTATCAAGAGCATCAGATGAGGGATCCATAAACGATCCAATGATAGAAACAAACATATCTTTGCGTAATGCGCTTTCTGATTCTTCGCGTTTACTCATCAATTCGGCGTACAGTTGCGCGCGCGTTTCGCTGGCTTTCATTTTCTCAAGAGAGTTATTAGTGTAATAGCCAACAAAAGCAATGGTGATGGCCGTCAACAAACCACCGGAGGCCTTTAATACTTCCACAATGCTTACTTTTGCGGGTGTTTCTTTATTTTGTGGATTTTCCATAACATTCTCCTGATGTATTTCGGGGTGAGCGTAACTATTAAAATCCCTCTCCCTAACCCTCTCCCACAAGGTGGGAGAGGGGACGACACTCAATACTAACATCCCACATGGCAATGGCCGCACGCCAACTTACTGCTGGCTATAAGCCACTTTGATTGCATCCGCGAGCTTGTTAGCCAGAGCATCTACCTGCTGCGCATCTATGCCCTCAACCATCACCCGCACCAACGGCTCTGTGCCCGAAGCGCGCAGCAACACTCGACCTGTATCTGCCAGTTCGGCCTCAACTTCACGCAGGGTATTTTTTACATGAGGTGATGCCGCAAAATCAAATTTTTTCTCCATGCGCACATTCACCAGCGTCTGCGGATATTTGTTCATCCCACGCTTTACGTCATGCAGCGATTTGCCGGATTTCAGCATTGCCGCAAGCACCTGCAAGGCTGAGACAATACCATCACCGGTGCTGGTGCAATCCAGACAAATAATATGACCAGAGGATTCACCGCCCAATAACCAACCGCCCTGACGCAACATATCCATCACATAACGATCGCCGACGGGCGCACGTCGCAGCTCCACCTGCATGGCGCGCAACGCATGTTCCAGACCCAGGTTGCTCATCACCGTGCCGACTACATCACCCTTCAGTGTGCCAGATTCATGGCGCGATTTGGCGATGATATATAACAACTCATCACCATCCAGCACTTCGCCTTTAGCATCAACCATAATCAGGCGGTCGCCATCACCATCCAGCGCAATACCCAGATCGGCACCGTGTTCCAGCACCGCCACCTGCAATGTCTGTGGATACGTAGAGCCGCAACCCTCATTAATATTCAAGCCATTAGGGTGTACACCGAGCTTGATTACTTCTGCCCCCAGTTCTTCAAACACACTCGGCGCCACATGATAAGTCGCCCCGTGCGCGCAATCCACCACCAGTTTCATGCCACGCAATTCAGCACTGCCGGGGATGGTGCTTTTGCAAAATTCAATATAACGCCCCGCCGCATCAACGACACGCTCTGCCTTGCCCAGCAATGCAGAGTCCACCGTGTGCATGGGTTTCTCCATTTCCGCTTCGATGGCGAGCTCAATATCGTCTGGCAACTTGGCGCCCTGCGCCGAAAAAAATTTGATGCCATTGTCCTGATAGGGGTTGTGCGAAGCACTGATAACGATACCTGCCTGCGCATGCAGGGTACGTGTCAGATAAGCAATCGCGGGCGTTGGCATCGGGCCAACCAAACGGATATCGACTCCCGCAGACGATAGCCCCGCCTGCAACGCCGATTCCAGCATATAACCGGAGATACGCGTATCTTTACCAATCAGCACCTTGCCGCGCCTGTCCCCGTGCCCCTCCCTGGCCAATACGCGCCCCGCCGCCCAGCCCAGCTTAAGCACAAACTCGGCAGTAATTGGCGTTTGTCCCACGAGGCCACGTATGCCATCGGTACCAAAATATTTTCTCTGTTGTCCCTGAGACATGATGCGCTCCCTCAGTTTTGTTGTTTAACCGCCCATATCATTTTCACTGCATCTGCCGTCGCCTGCACATCATGCGCGCGAATAATCATGGCGCCTTGCCACACCGCCAATGCCGCCAATGCAATGCTGGCAGGTAACCGCTGTTCAACCGGATGCCCCAACACCGCACTGATCATGGATTTGCGCGACACTCCCACCAGCATCGGCAAGCCTAACTCCTGAAACGTGTCCAAGTATTTAAACAAACGTAAATTATGCCCTAAAGCCTTGCCAAAGCCAAAGCCAGGGTCAATTATCACTTGTTCACGGGGAATACCGACGGCTACACACACCGCAATACGCTCTGCAAGAAAGGCTTTAACCTCTGCAACCACATCATCATACTGTGGTGCCTGCTGCATGCTACGCGGTTCGCCCTGCATGTGCATCAGGCACACCGGCACTGCACAGCGCACCGCCGTCTGTAACGCCCCTTCTTCACGCAAGGCACGTACATCGTTAATCATACCCGCACCCGCCGCCACCGCCGCGCGCATGACATCAGGCTTGCTGGTGTCGATGGAAATAATCACCGGCAACTCACGGTGTATTGCCTCAATCACCGGCAGGACTCGATCTATTTCCTGCCAGGATGTCACCGCCGTCGCGCCGGGGCGTGTTGATTCGCCGCCCACATCGATAATTGCTGCGCCCTCTTCCACCATGCGTCGCGCCTGCGCCACGGCGGATTCCACAGACAAAAAAATACCCCCGTCCGAAAAAGAATCAGGGGTAACATTAAGTATCCCCATGACTTGGGGTTGGGTTATATCAAGAATCTTGCCGCCGCAGTTCAGTGTTTTCAACATACGTGCGCCGATAAAATATCAGGGGACATCTTTGGGGACATACAACAACAAAGGGGCCAACGGCCCCCTTGTTTCCTCTTCTACAAGATTAAGCTTACTCTTAATGCTGACCAGCCGGCCCACCAATAGGGTGATCTGCATCAGGCTTGCTGTCACTGCTGGCAGACGTCCCTGCCGCAGTATGACCCGACCCTGAATCTTCATCCCAGTCTTTCGGCGGACGCGGCTCTTTGCCGGCCATGATGTCATCAATCTGTTCGGCATCTATGGTTTCGTACTTCATCAATGCAGCGGCCATGTCATGCAGCTTGTCCGTGTGTTCAACCAGGATTTTCCTGGCGCGCGCATAATTACGGTCTACGATCAGGCGAATTTCTTCGTCGATAATATGCGCAGTTTCGGCGGATACTGACTTATGCTGCGTCATGGAACGGCCCAGGAACACCTCACCATCCTCTTCGCTATAGGTCAATGGCCCCAAGCGATCAGACAGACCCCACTTGGTAACCATATTACGCGCCAAGTCGGTAGTCCGCATGATGTCATTGCTGGCACCCGTGGTCACAAACTCTGATCCAAAAATCAGCTCTTCCGCAATACGCCCACCGAACATGCTGGAGA
>JANOOA010000111.1:0-1998 GCA_031421115.1 Gammaproteobacteria bacterium
ATCAGTAAAAAAAGTGCTGGGCGTGTTGGAAGATCTGGCGAACAACGACACGGAGAAATACGCCACTTTCTGGAAAGAATTCGGCCGCGTTATTAAAGAAGGCCCGGTGGAGGATTTCGCCAACCGTGAGCGCATCGCCAAACTGTTGCGGTTTGCGTCAACCCACGCTGACAGCGAAGCCCAGGAAGTTGCGCTGGAAGATTATGTGGCGCGCATGAAAACCGGACAGGATAAAATCTATTACGTTACTGCAGACAGTTTTTCCGCTGCCAAAAATAGCCCGCACCTGGAGATTTTCCGCAAAAAAGGCATTGAGGTATTGTTGTTGTCAGACCGTGTCGATGAATGGCTGACATCGCATCTTAACGAGTTTGCAGGTAAGCCGTTGCAATCCATCGCCAAAGGTGATCTTGATCTGGGCGATTTGGAAGACCAAGCCCAAAAAGACGAGTTGGAAAAAGCGGCGGGTGAATTGAAAGACCTTACCGCCCGAATGAAAGAGACACTGGGCGACAAGGTTAAAGAAGTGCGTATCAGCCAGCGATTGACGCATTCACCCTCGTGCCTGGTGGTAGAAGAGCATGACATGGCAGTGAATTTCCAGAAAATGCTCAAAGCAGCCGGGCATACCGTGCCATCCACCGCGCCGATTTTGGAAATCAATCCACAGCACCCACTGGTAGTGCGTCTGAATAATGAAACGGATGCACAACGCATTGCCGACTGGACGTATCTTCTGTTTGATCAGGCGCTGCTGAACGAGGGTGGTCAGTTGGATGACCCGACCGCCTTTGTGCAGCGCTTGAATGACATGTTGATGTTGCTGACCAAGGCGGACCGCGTGTAAAGTAAATTTTTAAAAACGAATTATTAGAGGTGCCCTAAAGTATTTTGTTAAGTTATAATTTTAATTTATTGAAAGTAAGGATGCCTTTATGGCCGTTGTAGAACTCACCAAAGAAAGTTTTTCTGACATCGTTGCCGCGCATAATATCGTCATGGTAGATTTCTGGGCGCCGTGGTGTGGTCCCTGCCGTTCCTTTGCCCCCATTTACGAACAGGTGGCAGAACAGTACCCGGATATTGTTTTTGGCAAAGTTAATACTGAAGTTGAGCAGGATCTGGCAGAACACTTTCAGGTTCGCTCCATCCCCACGTTAATGGCAGTACGTGAAAGCGTGGTTATTTTTATGCAGGCAGGGGCATTGCCTGCTGCCGCATTGCATGATGTGATTGAAAAAGTGCGGGCGGTGGATATGACTGAAGTACATAAAGAAACACAAGAACAGTCTGGCAAAGCTTAAAGGGCTGTCGATAATGAGTATGGATCAAAGTGGAAAAGATTATGCGCATGGCACTGCGCCTATGGTCGGTATTTTAGTTACGAATCTTGGCACGCCAGACGCACCTACCCCTGCGGCATTGCGCCGTTACCTTGCCGAATTTTTGTGGGATCCCCGCATTGTTGAAATACCCCGGCCCGTGTGGTGGATGATTTTGCACGGCGTGATTCTGCGCACACGCCCGAAGCGCTCCGCACATGCCTATCAAAGTATCTGGACGAACGAAGGCTCGCCCCTGCTGGTGATTGCACGACAGCAAGCGGCTGCATTGCAGAGTGTGCTGGCGCAGCAGATGGGTGGTTTGGTTAAAGTGGTGCTCGGTATGCGTTACGGCAATCCCTCGATAGCGGATGCGCTGAACGAATTGCGGCAGGCCAATGTGCAGCGCATTCTGGTGCTGCCACTTTACCCCCAATATGCCGCCGCCACGGCAGCCTCCACGTTTGATGCGGTCGCCGCCGCCTTCAAGACCTGGCGTTTGATACCCGAGCTGCGCATGGTTACGCATTATCATAATGATCCTGCGTATATCAAGGCCATTGCTGCCAGCGTGCGCGAGCATTGGGCGCAGCACGGCCAGGCTGAAAAATTGTTACTCTCGTTTCATGGCATCCCTAAACGCTGCTTGCTCGCGGGTGATCCGTATTATTGTGAA
>JANOOA010000112.1:0-23461 GCA_031421115.1 Gammaproteobacteria bacterium
GGAATTTGCCCGGATAAATACACCGTATCACCCACTTGCACTGCCTGAGAATACGTGCCAATGGCCTTGGGGGCTTTATCGGTATGAATAATTTTTTTCAGCATAAATCCACTTATCCTTTGGTTCTATTAATACGCGCGACAATATCAATGGAACGAATCCGCCGCATGATTTTCGCCAGATGCACGCGGTCACGCACTTCAAGCACAATCGTCAAGGTGCTGTATTTGCCATCGCGCTCCTCAAGCTGAAGATTATCAATGTTCGCGCCCATTTCAGCAATAGCGGCTGCCACCGTGGCCAACGCGCCGCGCTGATTAACCACATCGACACGTACTTCTACCGGAAATTCGCCGCTGATTTCCTGCGCCCATTGCACGTCAATCCATTTTTCCGGGCGACTGCGGAAATCCGCGACGTTCTTGCATTCTTCCGAATGAATCACGATGCCGCGCCCGGCAGAAACAAAACCTAGAATCTGATCTCCCGGAATAGGACGACAACACTTGGCAAAGGTCACCACCATGCCTTCCGTGCCCTTGATCAGCAAGGGCTGCGACGTAGCACGCTCTCCTCCCTTTAACCAGGCGGGAACATAACGCGTTAACACATTTTTTATGCCAGTACGACTGCTCTCATTTTCCATATCCACTGCGGGTATTAAACGGTGCGCGACTAATGCCGCCATCCGGTTACCCAGGCCAATATCTTCATATAAGCTCTCAAGATTTTTAACCTTGAAATCTTTAAGCAAGGTCATGACACGCTCTTGCGGCAGTTCCGCAATGGATAGCGATGCTTCAGCCAAGGCCTTGTCAAGCAGGCGCTGCCCCAGGCTGATGGCTTCTTCGCTTTTAAGATTTTTCAAATAATTACGAATATTGGCGCGTGCTTTACCTGTCACTACAAAATTAAGCCAGGATGGATTAGGCTTTGCGCCTGTGGCGGTAATCACTTCTACGGTTTGTCCATTGCTTAAGGCCGTACTCAAGGGCGCAAGATGCCGGTCGATTTTTATCGCCACACAACTATTACCCACATCGGTATGCACCGCATAAGCGAAATCCACACCCGTCGCGCCTCTCACCAACTCCATGATTTTACCCTTGGGGGTAAACACATAGACCTCGTCAGGGAACAGATCAATTTTGACATTTTCAATAAATTCCAGGGAATTTCCGGCGTTTTTTTGCATCTCCAGCACTTCACGCAACCACTCACGGGCGCGCGCATGCGCACCGCCTGACTTGTCGCCAGCCTTGTATAACCAGTGCGCGGCTATACCGGCTTCCGCAACTTTATTCATGTCTTCAGTGCGAATCTGCACTTCAATGGGCACACCATACGGACCAAACAACACGGTATGTATGGCCTGATAGCCGTTTGATTTTGAAATGGCGATATAATCCTTGAACTTGCCCGGCACCGGTTTATATAGACCATGAACTACGCCCAGCGCGCGGTAGCAGGTATCAACCTTGTCAACGATGATGCGGAACGCGTACACGTCAAACACTTCCGAAAAAGACACGTGCTTGCCGCGCATTTTCTGGTAGACGCTGTAGAGATGTTTTTCGCGGCCAAGAATACGCCCCGTTAATCCCTCTTGTTCAAGACGACCTTCGATGGCGAGTTGGATTTTCTGTAATACTTCTTTGCGATTACCGCGCGCTTTGCGCACTGCCTCAGCGAGAACGCGGTAACGCATGGGATAGAGGGCTGCAAAGCCCAACTCTTCCAATTCCAGGCGCAGTGTATTCAGCCCCAGGCGATGTGCGATCGGCACGTAAATATCCAGCGTCTCACGCGCAATGCGGCGTCGTTTGTCCTGCGCCATGGGGCCCAGGGTACGCATGTTGTGCAGACGATCTGCCAGCTTCACCAGAATAACGCGGATATCACGCGTCATGGCCATCAGCATTTTACGGAAATTTTCGGCTTGGGCTTCGGCTTTGGTCTGGAATTTTATCTGGGTAAGTTTACTGACGCCATCCACCAGCTCGGCAACTTCATCGCCAAACTCTGTAACGAGATGTTCCTTGATGGTGCCGGTGTCTTCAATGACGTCATGCAGCAACGCGGCCATGATACTGTGATGATCAAGATGCATCTCAGCTAAAATGCGCGCCACCGCCAACGGGTGAGAGATATAAGGTTCGCCTGACAGGCGCTGCTGGCCTTTATGCGCTTCAGCGCCAAACAGATAGGCGCGCCGCACTTGATCAACCTGATCTGGCTCAAGATAATGAGCCAGCATGCCACATAAATCACTAATCGAAAACGTAGACGCCCCACGGGGTTTGTCAGCAGCATCGCCATCCGCCAAGAGCGGAGTAACATACACGGATGATTCAGGGGCGACGCTCATGTCTCACCTATAAGCGACCAGCGGAATCGCGGGGCACTGTAGCACCCATGCTACGCCTTAGCCCGCACCGCGCAGATCTTGCAGCTCTTCGTCTTTCACGTGGGATTCAACCGCGTGTTCCTTGGCAATCACCACATCCAGAATGCTGCGATCAACGTGGCCCGCCGCAATTTCACGTAACGCCACCACGGTGGGCTTGTCATTTTCCCACGCCACGGTGGATTCGGAACCAGCCGCAAGCTGACGTGCGCGCTTGGCGGCCACGAGCACCAACTGGAAACGGTTATCTACATTTGCCAAACAATCTTCTATGGTCACACGTGCCATCAGATAAGGACTCCTAAAAATGGATGGGGTCTATGAAAAGCGCCATCAAGCAAATCGTTTGCTCGCGGAAAAGCAGCGGTTTTTTCACGGAACAGATAAAGGTTTTGGGGTATTATACTATGGATTAACGCGCAAAGGCGCCAAAGATTTCTCGCCATGCTCAAGAGTGACAGATAACGCGGGGATCTCATAAACTACACACGCCCTCGTGAGCCGCATGTGCTTTACGGGGAATCCTATCAGTCGACCACCCTTTAACCTTAGGCTCTGTTGACCTTCTGATTCCAGCAAGAATGGCTAAAATTGATTGAATCACCATTTTTTGTTCCTTTTGGGCCATCCAAGTCCTCCAATAAGCGCTTGTGTGGCGACATCCAATGCCTTCGGCGCCCGAACACGGTCTGCGTGTTCGCCGCGACATGCGCCTGAGTCCCCTTTAGATTTTCAGCAGATCTTGAGTTATCAAATTTTTTCCTGGCGGCAATGGCAGCCTACCTCTCTGTAAGCAATTTCTGCAACTCCTCACGCACCACCACTGGCGCTCTGCACACCAGTCCACTGCATACATACGCCACAGCCTCATGCGTGGCTTTGCGTTGCGCCAACACGCCGGGCAGGATGCCCAAGTGCGGTGGGTGCAAGGATGCACAAGAACCGCTGCCGGGAAAATGTAATGCATCCTCGGGAATGGCTAACGTGATACGACGCGGCGCATATTTTTCAGTGCAGAGTGCATGCCATTCCCTTAACACCTGTGGCTGTCCACGCAAAATAATTGTCTGAGGGGGATAAAGATATTCTTCCACCGCCAGCAACATGGCATTGTGTGCATAGGGCAATTCTTTCACCGTGGGCCAAGCGGCCTTAATCGCGCGTGCGGCGGCATCAAGATAGCGGCTTTCACCCAGCAGATGGCCGAGACGACCTAACACATAGGCGGCCACACCATTGCCCGAGGGCAGCGCATCATCACCCCATGACTTGGGACGCAACATGAGCTGCTCGTGATCATCCGCAGTAAAATAAAACCCTCCCCCTTCTTTATCTTCAAAATGCACCAGCACGACATCGGCTAATGCCATTGCAAATGCCAGATCACCGTCACGCCAGCGCGCCTGCGATAACTCCAGAATGCCATCAATGAGAAACACATAATCATCCAGATACGCGGGCAGTGTGGCGCGGCCATCTTTATAGTTGGCGAGCAGCCGGTTGTTTTTCCACAAATTTTCATGAATGAAATCCAGCGCGCACTGCGCTGAGTCAATATATTCCGCGTTCCCTAAATGACGCCCCGCCGCTGCCATACCTTTAATCATGAGGCCATTCCAGGCGGTAAGGATTTTTTCATCGCACCCCGGATGAATGCGCATCTCTCGCGCATCAAACAGTTTTTTACGGGCGCTGTCGAGCAGCGCGATGATTTGCGGCTCTGCTAATGAAAACGCTGCGCTCAACGCCGGTATTTCTTCATACACATGCAGATGCCATGCACCTTCGAAGTTGCCGGGCTGATCGAGACCGAAACGACGCGCCATGACGCCATACTCATCGTCATTCACCAAGGCACGCACCTCTTCACGAGACCACGCATAAAATTTTCCTTCATGGCCTTCCGAGTCAGCATCCAGCGTCGCGTAATAACCGCCTGCGGGCGATTGCATATCACGCATCACCCAGACTGCTGTTTCTTCCGCAATGCGTTTAAACAAGGGATCCTGCGCTATCAACCACGCCTCGCTATACAGCACCAGCAGCGGGCCGTTGTCATATAACATTTTCTCGAAATGCGGAATCATCCACATCTCATCGACCGAGTACCGGCAAAATCCGCCGCCGAGCTGATCATACATACCACCATGCGCCATTTTTGTCAGCGTGAAACATGCCATGCTCAAAGCCTTGTCATCCTGCGCCCCCGACTGCATCACCATCTGAGAGGTCGCCGACCAATGCCGCAACAAACGCTCAATGTGAGTGGGGTGCGGGAACTTGGGTGCGCGACCAAAACCGCCGTGATGCGCATCAAAACTCTGCTCCAGTTGGCGCCGCGCAATATCCAACGGCACCGCATTGATAACTTCTTGAGTAGCGTTTTCCACGGGCGCGAGGCGTTGCATCGCATTCAGCAACGAGATATTCTGTTGCTGCACTGCATCGCTACTGTCATGATAAAAGGCGGCAACACGATGCAATAAATCCTTAAACCCCGGCAAGCCGTAGCGCGGCTCTATGGGAAAATACGTGCCGCCAAAAAATGGCACTTGATCGGCAGGCGCCAGAAACATGGTCAACGGCCAGCCCCCACCGCGTTGCGCCAGCAACTGATGTGCGGTCTGGTAAATTTTATCAAGGTCGGGGCGTTCTTCACGGTCTACCTTGATATTAATAAAGAGTGCATTCATCACCTGTGCAGTTGCTTCATCCTCAAAGGATTCATGCGCCATCACATGACACCAGTGACATGCCGAATAACCAATAGACAGCAAGATCGGCTTATTCTCAAGCTGCGCTTTGGCCAAAGCCTCCGCCCCCCACGGATACCACTCCACTGGATTATGTGCATGTTGGTGCAGGTAAGGGCTGGTTTCGTTGATGAGCCGATTGACATGTGTGGTATTCTGCATGGCGCGCATTCCGCAAGATAAAATCAAACTATACCATTTGGATGTGTTGGCCGGAGCGATGACGGGGCGGCTATGTGCGGTCGGCGGTATTGCCATTGCACAGCGCGGACGGTGGGGAATGCGCGCTACGGCGCAACAAACCTTTGCAGTGATGCTGGTCGCGGCTACAGGCGTATTGCTAACGTATCACCAGACGGGCTACGAAGCAGCGATCTGGTTACAGCGCGGCATCGCGCTGGCCTGTATCGCACTGTTAGCATCCCAACTGCCGAAATTATTCAACGAGAAAAAATAAATCTAAAAACAATCCACCCACGGAGAACACGGAGAACACGGAGAACACAGAGAAAAACAAAGTTTAGCTGCTTGCTCCGCATCACCTGCTGAATGAGCACGCCGTAAGGCTAACCTGTATTTCTCTGCGTTCTCTGCGGTAAATCACCCTTACGCGGTGCGCTTGTTTTTAATCAAATCCTGAATCATCGGCGTTAAAATCAGCTCCATTGCAAAGCCCATCTTCCCGCCTGGCACGACGATGGTATTGGGGCGTGACATCCATGAGCCATCTATCATTTGCAGGTAATAGAGGAAATCATGATTATGCGGATGACGGAAGCGAATCACGATGAAACTCTCATCCGGCGTAGGAATATCGCGCGCGATAAACGGGTTTGAGGTATCGACAACGGCCACGCGCTGAAAATTGATATCGGTGCGTGAAAATTGCGGTGTAATAAACTGCACATAATCTGGCATGCGGCGCAGAATCGTGTCGGTAACCGCTTCAGCGGAATAGCCACGCTCGGCAGTGTCACGATGAATTTTCTGAATCCATTCCAGATTAACGATGGGCACCACGCCAATCAGCAGATCGACCCAGCGCGCCACATCTACGCCATCATCAATCACACCGCCATGCAGTCCTTCATAAAATAACAGATCAGACCCCGCTTCAAGGGAGCGCCACGGAGTAAATGTACCTGGCTCCTGCTTATACGGTGCCGCTTCCGCATCGTTATGCAAATAGTAGCGAATATCACCTGCGCCCGCTTCACCATAGAGGCGGAACAGTTCTTCAATTTTATCAAACAGGTTTCCTTCCGCACCAAAATGGCTCAGAGTACGCCCTTCTTTACGCGCCGCTTCAACCGCTTCTTTCATGGATTTACGGTCATAGCGATGAAAACTATCGCCTTCAACAATCGCGGGTTTGACATCTTCACGGCGAAAAATATGCTCAAAGGCTCTTTTTACGGTGGTGGTACCCGCGCCAGACGAGCCGGTCACTGCTATCACAGGGTGTTTTTTTGACATGGTGTTTCCTCAACAAGCTTAAATGAATGTAGCGCCGCTGATCATGGGTAACGGGCGCAGCGGCTGTTTGCCAGCTTACGGCGTTACCCACAATGCTGTTTGGCATCAAAATTTAGTGGCTGTTAGTGTACACTACTGGCGAGGCGCATAGTTAGGGTAGACATCGCCAAAATATGCAAAAAACCTCATACGGCAGCGGGTTTTTTGCTTACCGTGGTGTCGCGGGCATGCAGGCCACACTCTTTGCTTTCCGGATTTTCCCACCACCAACGACCCGCGCGGATGTCTTCACCGACACTGATGGCGCGGGTGCAAGGCGCGCAACCGATGCTCGGGTAGTGCTTGTCATGCAACGCGTTATAGGGCACGTCAAAGTGACGTATATACGCCCATACTTCAGAATTATTCCACTCAATCAATGGATTAAACTTCTTCATCTGATTGTCTGCATCCCATTCTGAATCGGCCAGGTCCTTGCGCGTGGGAGCCTGTTCGCGGCGCAGACCGGTGATCCAGGCTTTTTTGCCCTGCAAGGCGCGCTTCAACGGCTCCACTTTACGAATCTGACAGCAGCGCTTGCGCAGCTCCACGCTGTCGTAAAAAGCATTGGGGCCATGGGCACGAATATAGCCTTCCACTGCGGCCGCTTCGGGAAAATACGCCTGTATGGCAATACCATAATGTGCCGTGGTCTGCTGCATAAGCTGGTAGGTTTCCTCGGGCAGACGGCCAGTATCCAGGCTGAACAGGCCAATCGTCGGGATATGCTTGCAGATTAAATCCGTCAGCACCATGTCTTCCGCGCCAAAGCTATTGGCAAAAGTGGCTGGCGAATACTGCGCGGCAATGCTGCGCAGTAGCGCGGTAGTGGCTTCAATTTTCTGTAATAACGATGCGTCCAGACTCATGATTTTACAACCCTCACTTGTTATGCCGCAGCACGTGCGGCTTTTTTTACAGTGATGCGTGTTGTGCTACCGCGCTCTTCCTTATACAGCACGCGATGGCCATCGCTTTCCAGGCTGGATGTCACTTGCTGGGTAGACTCACCCGATTCCAGCAGAAAATCTACCACAGCGCCCACTGACAGACCGTGCAACGCGTTGCGCGCCTTCAGGTAGTGCAGCGGGCAACCATAGGTAGACAGATCGACCACCGTCGGAATCACCCTGGTAACAGGTGGCGCTGTAATCGATACAGTAAGATTAAGCTGACGATCCAGCGTCAGGCAGACGCGCGCGGCCTCAGCGATCCAAACGTCCTGCTCGGACACCAGCGTGGCGTAGGCGCGCTCATCAAAAGACTCTTTAAGCTGCGCGATAGCGCTGGCAAAGCCCGCCAGATGCAGGCCCAATGCAGCATCCTGCGGTGGTAGCGAATCTTTCAATACAGCAGCAATCTCCGGCAACCCCGTTACCGCAGGACGGCCTGACGAAAACAGCAGTGACTCGCCGACCAGGCGGCCAATCGCTTCGGCGCACTCCAATGCTTCCAGCGATTTATGCTGCGCCGCAAACGAGTTGCGGCAGTCACGCTCATACGCAGCTTCGGCAAAATGCGCAGCAACAAATTCCTGCGCTGCGCCTGCGCACTCACCACCGCCCAGTTGCAACACTTTAAAGTCCTGCGTCTCGCCGTGATCGCTCATTACTGACGCCAATTGCTCGGGCGTGACGTGAGTAATATCTTGCAGCAATTCCTTGAAATACGCGGCGCCGTGGCGCCGTGTCCAGTTGAAAAAAGTTTCGCCGTCGTTACGATCTTGCGCATAGGCGTCTTGCACGCGCGCAATCGCTGCTTCCACGCGCGCCGCCGGCACCGATGGGCCTTTGATCGCCAACCCGCCATTACTGCGGCCATCGCCGCCGAAATACATTTGATAATGCGGCACCAGTTTGCCGTGCAGGCGATTACCTTCACCGTAAATACCGATGTCACCGGTTTCGGGTTGCGCGCAACCGTTATGGCAACCGCTGGCACGAATCCGCAAGTCGTTCACACCGCCACTGATTTTAGTGCCGATGATTTTGCTCGACGTAATGCCCAAACGGCACGTCGATGTGCCAGGGCACGCCACCACATCATCACCCGCTTTCGGCTCACCCAAACCCAGCGCCGCCAAAGCGACGCGCACTGCCGTCAACTGTGCCTGCGGCACGTTGACCAGCATCAGGTTCTGATCCTGTGTGGTGCGAATATCTGTAATGCCAGTATCGCTCATCAACGCGGCAATACCGCGCAATTGCGCTTGGGTGATGTCACCAATCGGAATACTGATCGGCACCACAAACAAGCCCGGCTGCTTCTGCGCGAAGGTCTGACGCGGCGCGCCTGCGCCACACACTGGGCCACAATCCGCATCGGGCATGGCGCCAGTCCACACACCCACAGGATGCGGCTTGCCAGCCAACGCCACTTTAGTACGCGCAAACTCGTCTTTATATTTATCAATAAAACCTTGCGCACCAAACTTTTCCACGAGGAATTTAATACGCGCCTTGGCACGCCGCTTGCGATCAGAGTAACGATGGTGCAACGACACAACCGCCTCAATGCTCGCCAGCAAATCGCGCTCTTCAACAAACTCATCGACCGTGATCGCCTCACGCGGCTTGTGACCCAGCCCCCCACCCGCCAACACCTTGAAACCGTAACGGCCATTTTTTTGCACCGCAACCACGCCCAGATCGTGCATCATGCCTTGTGCGCAATCCACCTCACAGCCAGAAAAACTCATTTTGAATTTACGCGGCAAGTGCTGCGTGAGGGGATGACGCAGAAAGTGCGTTGCCGCGCCTTCCATCAACGGCGTAATATCAACATGCTCACGCGGACAGACGCCCGCCAGCGGACACGCCGTCATATTGCGCACCGTGTTGCCGCACGCCTCACGCGTCGTCAAACCGGCGTCTGCCAGGCGACGCATCGCCGCCGGCGTGTGCTCAAGCGGCACATAATGGATCTGAAAATCCTGGCGCGTGGTAATATGCACCACTGGATGAGCCACGTATTTTTCCATGACATCAGCAATCGCAAGCAACTGCTCAGCGTTCATGTTGCCGCCCGGAATTTTGACGCGCATCATGTTCACACCGTCCTGACGTTGCCCATATACACCATGTTGCAGGCGAATCGACATGAAGCGATCAGGATCAATCTGCAAGTTGAGATAAGACTGCACCGCATCATCATAGCGGCCAATTTCTTCTTCATTCACCAGACGTTCTGCGTTAATCATGATTTATTCTCCACACTTCACGAGCGAAAAAACTGCCCACTAAAAAATTACGCCAGAAGATTACGAAAAGGCAAACTTGGCGCCAAATAATAACAACAATGTACCTAAAATAGGTCGCAACACTTTTTCAGGAACACGGCTGCTCAAATGACTGCCGACATAAATACCCGGCAATGAGCCGACCAACAAACTTCCCAGCAATGCAAAATCCACATTACCCATCTGCAAATGACCCAAGCCCGCCACCGCCGTGAGCGGCACCGCATGAGCAATGTCTGTACCCACAACCCGTACCGCCGTCATGTGGGGATACAAAAAAAACAATATCATGGTACCCAGCACACCCGCGCCCACCGAAGACAGGGTTACCAATATACCTAGACTGGCACCCACCGCCACCGTCACTGCGGGTCGCCAATGAACAAAAGCCCCCAGCTGCAGTCGGGTGCGGGCAAAATGCGCCAGATAGCCTTTGAATAACACCACTGGCGCGGTCAGCAACAAAGCAACCCCCAGCGCCGTGGTCAATAATTCTTTAGTATCGCCCGAATAACTGTACTGCTGCAACACCAGCACGGTAATCACCGCCGCCGGAATGCTGCCCAATGCCATCAACCTGACGACTTTCCACTCAATATTGCCGCGCCTGCCATGCACCACCATGCCACCGGCCTTGGTAATCGAGGCAAACAGCAAATCCGTGCCGATTGCCAGTGCTGGCGAGATGTTGAAAAACAGGACCAGTATCGGCGTCATCAACGCCCCGCCGCCCATGCCGGTCAGACCCACCACAAAACCCACCACCAGACCCGCTACCGTGTACCCCCACTCCACCCGCCGAACCTCTCGCCGCATCAATCAACACTACTTGCACACGAATTATAACAGCGTATACTTATCATTAATAATAATGATATTAGCTATCAATATTATTAAATATTATACTTAAGGTCCAACCTCATGAATATTCAACAATTGCGCTATATCCATGAAGTGGTGCGCTGCAATTTCAGCATTTCAGGCGCGGCCAGGCAATTGCATACCGCCCAGCCCGGTATCAGCACACAAATTCGCCTGTTGGAAGAAGAGCTTAGCGTACAGATCTTCGAGCGCAAGGGAAAACGCCTCACTGGCCTCACCCCCCCGGGACTTGCGGTGCTGGCGATGATAGAACGAATTTTACGCGATATAGAGAATATCCGGCAAGCCAGCATGGAATTTGCCAATGAGGCGGGTGGCACCCTCTCCATCGCCACCACCCATACCCAGGCCCGCTACGCCCTGCCCCCAGTGGTAAAAGTGTTCAGCGAGCAATACCCCAACGTGCGACTGCACATCCACCAGGGTAATCCCGTGCAAGTCACTGAATTTGTCCGCAACGGTGTGGCCGACCTCGCCATCGCCACCGAGGCACTGGAACCTTTCGACGACCTCGCCACCCTGCCCTGCTATCAATGGAACCGCTGTGTCGTCACGCCGCCGAACCACCCCCTGCTCAATGAGTCGCCCTTGACGCTGGAAGCCATTGCGCGCTATCCAATTGTCACCTACGACTTTTCTTTCACGGGACGCTCAAAAATCAACAAGGCTTTCGAAGAACGCGGCTTAACCCCCAACTTTGTGATCACCGCACTGGATTCTGACGTGATCAAAACCTATGTGGAACTGGGCATGGGCGTGGGATTGGTGGCAAAAATGGCATTTGATGCAGCACGCGACGTGAATGTGCGCGCCATAGACGCCGGGCATTTATTTGAACCCAGCACCACCCGCATCGGGATACGGCGGGGAAATTATTTACGCGGCTATATTTACGCGTTTATTGAGCTTTTTGCGCCACATTTGACGCGTAAAATAGTAGACAGCGCCCTGAACAGACCAAGCTAAGGAGCACCTCTAAAATTGAGCGGCGCAAAAAATCAGGCTCCTACCTCTCGGCGGGAGCCTGAGAACTACCAGAAAAGCCAGAAGAAGCGCTGCACATCAGCGCCACACGCCTATTAAGCGGGCTCTACCTTGGTGGTTTGCTGTCCCTTGGGGCCTTTTTGAGCCTCAAACCGAACAGCTTGTCCTTGGGCGAGTGTCTTGAAACCAGTGCCGCTGATTGTGGAGTGATGAACAAAAACGTCATCGCCACCATCCTGAGGGGAGATAAAACCAAAACCTTTGCTCTCATCAAACCACTTTACTGTACCATTACGCATAACTAACTACCTACCTACTATTTTATCAACAAGATTATTGAGTTAAAACCAACGCTTAGACCTTCACAAGCCGACTCGCCTTCTTCAACCGCACCACAGAGCATTACTGCCCACATATTGTCAGATAGCCGAAGCTAAAATCTAATAATTATCGACATTATACCATAAACGCGCGCTTAGCAAGGATTTTATGTTGCGGTCTTTGATGGCGGCAATACCCACGCTGTTACACGGCGTGTCAGCACTATTTCTGTACGCCCATTATCCCAGATTTTCCATTGGCCGCGTAGCGAGGATACGCAAAGCACTACATCTGGGATTATCCTAAATCGTAGCCCTTCTCGCTATGGCTTAACTGCGGTTTTTAGGGTTATGCAAGCATGGTCATGCAAGCTTGATGAAAAACTTAAAACTTGCGCTCGAAATTACACATTGACCCACACGCCTACCGCGAGTATCTTGATCGCTATGCGTCATTATTCCCCCATCGACCATCTGCTGATTAACCTTGACCAGGCACTGCGTACCGTGGCGGGGAAGCCGTCGGTAACGGAGCGTGCGAATCCAGCGGACGCTTATGCCGAAAGCGATCTGAGCGCCGCACAAAAACAGACAGCAGCACGTTTGATGCGCATCAATCATGCCGGTGAAGTGGCGGCGCAGGCGCTGTATCAGGGGCAGGCGCTCACTGCGCAATTAACTGAAGTGCGCGAAAAAATGCAGCGTGCCGCACAGGAAGAAAACGACCATCTGGCATGGTGCGAAACACGCGTTAAAGAACTGGACAACCACACCAGCGCATTGAATCCGGCGTGGTATATCGGTTCATTTGCAATTGGCGCGCTGGCCGGTCTGGCGGGGGATAAGTGGAGCTTGGGATTTGTAGCAGAAACCGAACAGTAAGTGGTAAAACACCTGGAGGAGCATCTGCGCCAGTTGCCACAGCAAGACGTTAAAAGCCACGCAATACTCGAACAGATGCGGCGCGATGAAGGCCACCACGCCACCACGGCACTGGAAGCAGGCGGTGCGCCGCTGCCTACTCCCATCAAGCATTTGATGCGGCTTACATCACAGGTGATGACGCGCACCACGTATTGGCTATAGGGCGCCACCTAAACTCACTTACAAAAGTTGCGCTTCCGGAAGTCCGCTGGGGGCGGGTCAACGATCCGGCCTGACTCCCCAAATAAACAGCGGCACACTACAGCCGCCATCCCCAAAATGCCAGAAAGTTTGCGAAGTGGCGCATGTCTGAAGCTTTACGATTCCACGGCGCGAGGCTGGTATAAAAAACTGGCCCAGCATCCAAGTCGGCGCTTAATTCTTTATCTACGCCGACGAAAGGGTCGAATACCCACCAGCTCATCAGCGCCAGTTCAAAGGGCTTGAATGACTCTTTGACATAACCTTTGCGTAGCCCATGGGTCGCATAAAACGAAGTAGCATCATGCGTGCCCAGCGGTAGCTTCTTTAATGTTTCGGCAGGTTCGAGAGGCGTAATAATTGGATGATACCCGTCGGAGTTACTGATTGTTACATCCATGACACGGTGCGTGCCATCACGCAGGAATATCACGGGGCGATGGTTTGTGTTAGCACTGCCTGGATAAGTGAGTCGTGCGGGCAGGCTCTCACCATAAATACTTTGGGTTTGTGTGGCGTCCCATGTTTCAGGATAGTCCTGTGCAGGCAGAAATTCAGTAGGCATGATCGCCACATAACAACCGCAGGTATGCACCGTTGTTACCAGCACAGGTTGTCCCGCTGGATTAAGGGTAACCACTATCAGCAATCCGCCATTTTTTCCGGCTGTAATGTTAAATGGAAAAAACTGGAATGGCACCTCTGTGAAGTGTATCCGGTAAATCAGGTTGGTATATTGGCCTTTGCTGGCCTGAAAGGTTTTCTGTTGCGTGTAAAAAACTGGCGCGGCCGGATCAACATAAATTTGCTCTTGCTTGCCGTGCGCATCATAGCGTGCGGAAGGTCGACCAATTTTATTGTAGGTTTTGAATTGATTCTGCGGCACGATAATGGGCGCATGGTGCGCTAACAGGCTACCATCATCTTTGGCCACATAGGCTGCGGCAGGATGTTCTGTGATAGCACGAGAAATGCTGGTACTGGCACAGGCGTTTAATAACAGCGCTGCCACGGCCATGGCAAGCATTTTTGAAAACAAGGAAAGTTTCATGGCGAGTCCACCTCTACGCCTATTCTGACCAACACAATACCATTTCTCTGATAAATGATTTCAGTGTTCCTGAGCGTGGCCAGATAAATGCTTTTGGTTATCACAATATCTCCGGCGCGCGGTTCGCGTTTTTCCACTAGGCGCTCGCTGTATAGATTAAAGCTCGGCATGGTTAAACGCCACATCACCACTGCATAATCGTGCTGCTTGGCGATTAGCGCCGCTTCTTTTATAGGTGCTTGCTGAACACCTGCCACGATGGGGATTAAAAAGTGCGGCACGGCAAACACCGCGACCAGGCCACTTAACAGCAGCTTGCGGGTATTTTCCAGCCGCCCCTCAAACATAAAATACACCATTAACGCTATTGCGGCAGCAAAAAATATGCGGTACGCCGACGCGAACAACTCCGCATAATCTGCCAAGGCTGAGCGCATAAACTCATCACGAACGTGCGGCAAGGCATAGTCGATGATATTGGGCAAAAACAGCCCGACCTTTGAGTATATACTTGGCGAACGCATGTCCTACAGCATGTCTATCAAGCGTAGCGCCATTAATATGACCAACGGCGCGAATCCATACACCCTGTATCGAAGGGGTCGGGGAGTGGTTCGACGGACTCACCACGAACGGTTAAGTGAACGGCATTGGATTCCGGCTTGCGCCAGTGCGGTCAACCTGCCAGACTACACACAGTCAGCCAAATCGTAACAGAGGTGAGACTGTGGAAAATAGTCGTGCTGATGAGCCAGTTGATGACTTAAGCGTTCTCAACGCTAAAATACCCCCTGCATCCGAATTGCCCAGCACAACCAGCCAGGCACCAACTTTGCGCCAGCAGCTCGATGACGTGCTGGCCGAAGGTCGCCAGAACGAGCGTAAATTGCGGCGCTTTCAGTCGCTGGAGCTGCGCCTGATCGGTTTGGGATCATTGTGGGAGCTGATCGAAGCGCTGCTTTATCCCGACACCGCACACTTTCAGTGGGACATTGTCACCCTGCTGCTGGTCGACCCGGAATATGAAGTGCGGCGCACGCTCGAACAAGAAAGTATTCCCCTTGCCAATCATCCCTCGCTGATTTTTATCAGCAACCTTGACGGCCTGGACTCGCTGCACCCTTACTCCCTGTTTCCCATGCTCGGGCCGTTTCAACCCAACCGCCATAACGGATTATTTCCCCAGTCGCCCGGCGCCACTGGCCGCCTTGGCAGTGTCGCGCTGCTGCCCATGGTGCGTTACGGCAAGCTCATCGGTAGCCTCAACATTGGCAGCTATAACCGCGAACGTTTTGTCAAAGGCATGCGCGCCGACATCCTCGAGCATTTTGCCGCCATTGTGGCGATTTGTCTGGAAAATGCTGTCAATCTGGAGCGCCTCAAGCGCCAGGGGCTAACGGACACACTCACCGCTGTCAATAATCGGCGATTCTTTGATCAGCGATTAAGTGAAGAAGTAGCGGCGACGCGGCGTAATCTGCGCCCGCTGTCGTGCATGTTGCTCGATATTGACCATTTCAAGCGCGTTAATGACACCTACGGTCATCAAATGGGCGATCAGGTGTTGCGCGAAATCGCCGCCGTGATCCGTGCGCAGTTGCGCAGTGGTGATGTGTTGTCACGCTACGGCGGCGAAGAATTTTCTGTGCTACTGTCCCAAACCGGTGCTGACGGCGCGCTGGAAATTGCCGAGCGCATTCGCCGCAGCATCGAAGAGCATCGCTTTGCGCCGCCTCGAAATGAGACCCGCAATGAACCCCATAACGAACCAGGCGAAGCACAGTTTTCTGTAACCATCTCCATCGGCATCGCCACCTTCAATCCCGAGCATGATCCCCACTCGATTAAAATGAATGGCGACGTTTTACTCGGCTATTCTGACCGCGCCTTGTATGACGCGAAAGGCCGTGGCCGGAATCGTGTGGTGGGCGTGGGGGACGTGGTGCAAATGGCACAGGAGGCCTGGTAGTGAGCGGCTATTATTTAGGCTACTTATCTATAAGCTGGGCGATCACTACCGCCAGATTGGAAGGTTGCAACACAGTGCCACTGACATCCGCATCGGTTAAGTCAGCTCCGGTCACATCCGCGCCAGTTAAATTTGCCCCTTTCAGATTGGCGCCGCTCAAATTCGCCAGCCGCAGATCTGCATGAGATAAATCCGCCCCACTCAGGTCGGCTCCGCGTAAATCAAACTCCACCATATTGGCGTTACCCAGTGCCGCGCCTGCGAGGTTAGCACCGCGCAAGGTAGTAGCACGCACCGTCACCAACACGTCAAAGCCTTTTCGGTCGAAAATGGCAATCATATATCTGCTCGCTCAGGAGGCATTGAACAATCCCCGTATTTTTAATCTTCTACAATATCTACTACCGGCAGATGCAGTTTCATCATTTCCAGCTCGCCTTGCACCAGTGCGCGTCCTTGCGCGACTACGGTTGACTGATACTGCGCAATCACCGTCTCTTGCTGGCTCCATGCGGCAACCGTGACGAGGTCTTCAGGTGCGATATTCTCCAGTGCGGCAAGCGCCGTTACCATTATTTTTTTCGGCTCCTCAATTTTCTTGTGGCGAAACGCAAGGGAAGTACCGAATACAAATATCATGGCGTAAGGAAAGCCATACACAATGGCGGTGACCAGCGTTGGGCTGGTTTGGTCTACCAAAACCGCGCGCCCACCCACCAAGGCGATGGCCATACTGGATATAAACACAGCCATGATCAGCGCAAAAACCTTCCAGTCCTGACGCTCAAGGGCAATTTTGTCACGCAGGATCTGTTCGCGTGCCGCTACAATCTCAGCGGCGGTGGGCGGGGGGCCATGAATGTCAAACGTGATTCCCAATGTCTGCTGTTCCAATAACGCTGCGTCTAATCTTCCAGCTCGCCGAACTTACCACTGTTAAAGTCGTCAATCGCTTTACGAATTTCCTGTTCGGTGGTCATTACGAAAGGGCCATGTTGCACTACTGGCTCGTTAATCGGCTCACCATTCAATAGCACCAGATGTGCTGCAGATTGCGCGTTAACCGTGATGTTTTCACCCGCATTACCGAACAACACAAAATCAGCAGCGGTGGCTGGCGCCTTATCGTTGATAATCACCGCACCGCTCATCACCAGTATCATGGTGTTTTCATGCGCCGGAAATGAAAAATCAGCACGGCCGTCTGGCTGCAAATGAATGTCAAACATATTCATCGGCGTGTAGGTTTTAGCTGGGCCTGTGGCGCCCTGATATTCTCCGGCGATGATGCGCACATAGCCGCTGTTATCGGGCAGATCAATTCGCCCCATCTGCGTAGCGACGAGGCCTTGGTAATGCGGCGCATCCATCTTGTGCGCCTTGGGCAGATTCACCCATAGCTGTATTGCATGCAAAATTCCACCGGTGCTGGCAAAGTTTTTTTCATGATATTCACGGTGCAAAATGCCCGATCCCGCCGTCATCCACTGCACATCGCCAGGGCCGATAATGCCGCCGTTACCCGCGCTGTCGTGATGCGCCACGCTGCCAGCAAAGGCCAGCGTCACCGTTTCGAAGCCGCGATGCGGGTGCGGGCCAACGCCACGCCGCTCGTTATCAGTCGGCGGATACTCGAACGGCGCGTGATAGTCCAGCAACAGAAACGGGCTGATTCTGTGCCCAAAGTTATTGCCCGACTGAAAATAATTGCTGACACGGAAACCATCGCCGACCCAGTGAAAAGGCGCTCCACGATAAATGCCAGTAATGGTACGTTCGATTGTCATGTGAGCCTCCTGTGACCGCCAGCATTATAGCCACTGTTGTGCGCGCATCCAAATCGGACAATATGTCTTATACTATAAATACGCTTATGGTTTATTCATATTACATCATATGGCTACAGTGTAATTCACCATTTTTAGGCAAAACTCAAGCTAGCCTTTGACGCTTGGAGCATCAATTTGGACAAATTTGCCTAAACTTCAGTTACACTCGAGGTCACTGGAGAGTGACTATGACGCGCTCTGTGGAGCCAACAATGACATCTCATGACGTTGCAGCTTGGATTGCGGGGCGAAAGCTCATCGCCAAGGCGACCGAAAAAAGAAGTTGATTCGGGCAAAGTGCTCAACAGTGCTGGATCCCCGGATCGTGAAAGAACAGCTTTCACAGGGTTGGTAATTTCTGCGTGAAACCCTATTACCTCACTGATGCGCAATTTGCTCTTTCAAATTGGACTTTGGGCCCCTACCCAAGCCCAGCATCCATCATCAAGCCCATCAAAATATAAATTTTTATTTTTTAGATACTTAGAGCCGCCATGCCTAACGGATAGCCGGGCTTTCCAGCAGACCCTTTCTCTGTTCCTGCAACAGGCGCCGAAATTCTTCGGGGGTGATTTTTGGTTTTGTGGGGCGGGGCATTTCGATGTTCAGCATGTTGTAGCCCATGCTGCGCTTGCCATTCGGGGTGATGCTTACGGCATGATAGGTGCCCGCAGGAAATCCCTTTGGCAACATCAGGCGTATGTTTTTTTTATCGCGGCGTGTTATCACGGCAGAGGGCAACAGTTTTACGGAGGTGATAATGTCGCTGCCTGCGAGCAATGCAGTGTTATTGGTGAGGGTGATCCCTGTTGCAGGCCGCGCGAGGGGATACAGACTCTGGATTTTGAGACGCTGCAGATCTGTGATGTCGATTGTCAGCAGGTGTGCATTCTCTCCGGTGGCGTATAACACGCCACCATCGAGGTTAAGATCAGACAGTAATTCATCGGGGTCGAATAACGAAACGGGACGCACTGTGGCGCCCGCCTCAATTCCCGTCACATCCAGCACCCGTATGCCCAATCCAGCAATATATAAGAACGCCGTGTTGCCGCGCGCGCGCACCAGGGTGGCTTCGCGTACAATTTTGTAGCGTGAGGTGACATTAAGTTGCACATCCAGCACTTCCATACCCTGGTCGGTGGCAAGATAAATACGCTTGCCATCAATCCACAGATCATTTATTTTTGCAGCATAGCCTGGCAGGAGTTGCGGTTGGGTTGACCCACCCAGAGCAATGACGCCCAAGCCTTTGGCGTTGATGAAATACAATCGTCCGGCGCCAATTCTGAGGCGCTGTACGCCGCTTTCAATGGCGATGTGATGGATGCGGCGCGCCTGAACAGGGTTGCTGATATCAACCACGACCACGCCGCTGTCATGACCGCTGCCCACGGCGAGGTACATCAGCGTACCGTCCAGCAACAATCCTTTGGGCGCGCCATCAATATCCACGCCGGTGATCCAGGTGGGATTAAGCGGGTTGGTGATGTCAAAGATCTGTACGCTGCCGCTTTCTATGCCACTTTCTATTACGGCGTAGGCGAATTTTCCTTGCGCGGCAATTTTCAGAATCTGACCACGCGCGTGGTAATGATCGGCGAGCATGGGCATTTTTGGATTGCTGATGTCGAGCGTGACAAAGCCGCCCCACCAGTCACCGACATACGCGTAATCACCTTTAATGCCGATGCCCCAGGCGGCGCCACTGGTGTCGTATTCACCGACAATGGTGGGTGCAGTGTTGTCGCTGATGTCGATGACCTGCACTCCGGCGAACCAGTCTGTCACGTAGGCAAAGTTATCTTTTAATTCGATGACGCGCGTATTGCCGGGCGTGGCGGTATGGCCTATTTGTTGTGGCGCGGCAGGGTCAGTGCTGTCCAACACATAAAAACCCTGATCGAAAAAAGCTGCATAGGCGATGTTGCCGCGTACTACAACATCTTCAGCGGCACCACCTGGGTGGAACACACCAATCTGCTTGGGTTGCGCGGGGTCGGTGACATCAAACACCAATATGCCGGACGTGTCATCTGCTACAAACAGTGTGTTGCCAGCGACCTCCAGGCTCCAGGATTTGCCGGGCGTATCGACATCGGCAATAATTTTTGGCGATGCGACATTACTTATATCAATAATCTGAAAACCGCCACGATGACTGGCAAGATACAGCAGATTGCCGGCTAATTTTGGCGTATACGCCAGTCCGTTAGTGGCAAGGGTGGCGATAGATACGGGGCGCACGGGATCGCGCACATCGACCACATTTAAACCGTGGTCATCGTCGGCGACAAAAGCATAACCATCACGCACGACCACCCCTTTGGCTGATCCTGGGGTATGAAAGCTGGATAACAAACGCGGCCGTGCAGGCGTGCTGATGTCATATAAATGCAAACCAGAAAACCAGTCAGTGACATAGGCAATATTGCCATCAATAAACAAGCGCCGTTCCCCACCAAAATTCACACCCTGGCCAGTATCCAGATTTTCATTGGAGATTAACGGCGGTGTCGCGGAAAAGTCCATGACATGCACCGCCGAAGAAGTGGCAGTAATCACCGTGCCATTGTCATTCCGTGCATCAAGCCACGCGGCGGCAACTGGCGCAATGTTTCGATGAGAAGCGGTAATCGAAGGCAGCGCGGGGCGGGTCATATCGAGCGTGATGACTTCATTGCGATCATTCCACAGCAATGCCTGACGGGCATTGGCGGTGATGCCCAGAACACGTCCCAGCCGACTATGGCTCCCCAGCCATTTAATCTGCATGGGGTCAGTGACATCAAACACCGCAATGCCATTCACGCCGCGCGCCACCAGCGCGATAGTGTCTTGCACTGTAACCGCCATTGCGCCACCGGTGACTGCATGGCGGCTTATTTGTACCGGATGTGTTTTGTCGGTGGCATCAATAATTGCCAGCCCTGCGCCATGCATGGATGCACAAGTGCTGCGGGCGCAGGACGCGCAGGAGCAACCGCCGGGTTGAGCGGCATAGATATAATTGCCTTGGACAAATATTTTTTGCGTTGCGCTGGACAGGGTAGTGCGCGACAACGCAATGGGCGCGTGCGGTGTGCGCATGTCGATGATGGCAAGATCCGTGCTGCCGCCGCACGTGGGCGCGTTGTCAGTGGGCACTACGGATGCTTGAGAGGATGCACAGGATCTGCCCAGTAATAAATAAGCATAACCACTGCGCACCACCATGTCTGCGATGGCTTGATCACTATGATAACGACCCAGCACCACGGGCTTTACCAGATTGGCAAGATGTAAAACTACAACCTGGGTTTCATTATCAACTATCCACGCTTGATCATTTTCGACAACGACACGGGTGATTTTACTGGCTGCTGAATAACTGCCGACAATTTTTGGTAAGGTGGCCGCAGCAACATCGGCGACCAACAATCCACGCTCGCCTGCGGCGATCAGTCCAAACCCTTCGTACACCGCCATGTCATAGAGCCGATACGGCAACGGTAAGGTCTTTTTAATGAATGGCCCGCCCGGCATTACCACAAACTGGCTGTTGATGCCGTCTTTTACCTGCATGAGGATGTCGGCATCACGTCCCATGGGAATATTGGCGGGTATCACCGCGTCAATCGCCGACTTTGCCCAGACCCCCGCACAGAGAAAACCGCTGGCCAACATTAACAACAACATACGCAATAACATGTGAATAAAGAAGTCCTTAGTCAGGGCGCAGGATTGGGGTGGCCTTGGTGAATCGTCTCTATCGCACTCACTACCTCTGGCGATAACGTCACATCAACACTGGCGATATTGCTGCGTAGTTGTTCAAGACTGGTCGCACCGATAATAGTGCTGGTGAGAAAGCTGCGGCTGTTCACATACGCCAACGCCATTTGCGCCGGATCCAGGCCGTGACGCTGCGCAAGTTCGACATATTTTTGCGTAGCGGCAACCGCAACCGGGTTGTTATAACGCGTAAAGCGTGTGAACAACGTCAGCCGCGCATCAGCAGGACATGCGCCATTAAGATATTTGCCGGACAACACGCCAAACCCCAAGGGTGAGTAGGCAAGCAAGCCCACATCTTCATGATGCGCCACTTCGGCCAGGCCCACTTCAAAGGTGCGATTCAGCAGGCAGTAAGGATTTTGGATGCTCACCACGCGCGGCAGGCCCAGACGCTCGGCGGCGCGCAAAAATGTCATCACACCCCACGGTGATTCGTTGGATAGCCCGATATGGCGCACCTTGCCCGCAGCAACCAGATCACCCAGCACGGTTAATGTTTCATCGATGGCTATCGGGTTGTCATTGGGATCATACTCATAACCCAGCTTGCCAAAATAATTGGTGTTGCGGTCGGGCCAATGCAGTTGATACAGGTCAATGTAATCGGTTTGCAGGCGTTGCAGGCTGGCGTTTAATGCGGCCTCGATATTTTTTCGGTCAAGGCGTTGGCTACCGTCACGCACATAAGAAAAATCAGCGCGGCCGATGGCTTTGGTGGCAAGAATAATCTTTTCACGCTGCTTGCGTTGCTTCAACCAGGCGCCAATATATTTTTCTGTGGCGCCATAGGTCTCCGCTTTGGGCGGCACCGGATACATCTCCGCCGCATCAATAAAATTCACCCCCGCCGCCACAGCCGCATCGAGCTGTTGATGCGCCTCGGCTTCGGTATTCTGCTCACCCCAAGTCATGGTGCCCAGGCAAATCAGACTGACATCAAGATCGGTGCGGCCCAGGCGGCAGTATTGCATTGTGCGTTCCTTAGAAAATTTCTGATCGTACTATATGGATTCGGCGATGCGCAAGTTCATGGTCATTGAGCGAGAGGGGCTCTCAATATACGATTCATGGGTACCGCTGCGTTCGCACTTGCCGGTGCGCTGCCCGCAGGCTCTTAACGGTCACTATGCCCCAACGGTTTATCCGGCGCAATGCGATCACGCACCCGTTGTTTGAGCTCTTTGGCTTCCGGGAAATGACCCTGCTCTTTGCGCGAGAAAATAATTTCTTTATCGATCCGCACTTCAAATATACCGCCTGTGCCGGGCACGAGTGTGACGCCGCCCAGCTCGGTTTCGAAAGTAGTGAGCAGCTCCTGCGCCATCCACGCGGCGCGCAACAGCCAGCGGCATTGGGTACAGTATTCGATTTCCAGACGCGATCTATTCATGGCGTTTCTCTTTTTCGCACAGCTTGACGCGCAACAATCTGTTGCAGGGTTTCCTCATAGGTAGCCAGCAATCGGCCACCTAAACTCACGGCGTGGCGCGCAGCTTGTTCGGCAGCGTCCAGGTGGTTTTGATCGGCGAGTGTTTGCGCGAGATTGTTGTAGGCAGGCGCGAAATTCGGGGCTTGTTGTGTGACATGGCGATACGCGGTTTCAGCGCCGCG
>JANOOA010000113.1:0-11961 GCA_031421115.1 Gammaproteobacteria bacterium
GACAGCACCACAATCGGCGTGGCCTTGGTTATCGGGTTCGCGCGAAAGAAACGCAGCAACACTAAACCATCCACATCCGGCATCACCAGATCCTGCAAAATAACCGTGGGACGAAATTCAATGGCTTCATTCATGGCGCGGAGAGGGTCCATACAAAAACGCAATTCGATGTCAGGCTCAGTCTCCACCATGCGCTTCAGTGCTTCGCCGACGATGGCCTGATCATCAACGAGCAATACCCGCGCCACCTCGACAATTTCAGGTGCTATGGCCTGCACGCCCGATCTTCTCCCATCACTCATAACACCTGCACCCTCGCGTCTTTAGCGCTAACATTAATATCGGCAATGCACCTGAAATGCTTGATCAACGCGGATGCTATGTCATCAAGAGGTAATATATCAATCGCCGCCTTGATATCCGCAGCCGCCTTGGGCATACCGTATACTATACAGCTTGCCTCGTTCTGGGCGATAGTATGCGCCCCACGTTCGCGCAGACGCAGCAATCCCTGCGCGCCATCCCGACCCATCCCGGTTAATAAAGCGGCTGCCACGCGGCCTTTCCAATGCTTCGCCACACTTTCAAAAAAAACATCGACAGAGGGTCGATAGGCAAGCTCTGCCGGGGAATCTGAATACCCTAAACATTGATTCGAGTGCATCACCAGATGATTATTGGTGCCTGCCAGCAATACCGTGCCGGCTTCCGCACAATCACCTTCTCTGGCGAGACGCACGTTCAAGGGGCATTGTTGATTCAACCACCTCGCCAGATCCCCCGCAAATTGCGCGTCGACATGCTGAACAATGATGACGGGCGCCGGATAATCTGCAGGCAAATGAGACAATATCTGCGCCAGGGCTTGCGGCCCCCCTGTCGAAGAACCGATAACCATTAAACGACCCCGTCCCCGCACATTAACTTCATCCAGCTGTTTTACGTATACCGAACGACGCTCGATCGTCGCTCGCGTAAGCTGCTCAATGGTTTTCAGCTTGGCCTGGAATGTTTCACAGCTACCGCAAGCATAGATCGCAGACTGCGGATCAAGCACTGGGGTATTTACTGCATCCAATGCGCCAGCCCCCATTGCCTCAAACACCCGCGCAGACTGGCTATCCACGGACGTAGTCACAATCAAAATTGGACAGGGTGTTCTCGTCATGATCTGTCGCGTTGCTTCTACGCCATCCATCACCGGCATGAGCAAGTCCATCAAAATCAGATCCGGCCTGTCATCAGCACAACGGCGCACTGCATCGGCGCCATCACGCGCCACCCACGCCACCTGATGAACTCCCGTCGCCAGAACGCTACGGCGCAGGCTCTCTATCGCCAGCAACATATCATTAACAATTGCTATTCTCATTACACAGCCTCGCCAATCAGATCACGCACTGCCTGCAGCAATGTGTCATCATGAAAGCTGCCCTTGGTCAGATAATAATTAGCGCCCGCATTCAAACCGCGATGGCGATCTTCTGCTCTGGCTTTGTACGACATAATCATCACCGGAGTATTTTTCAGCTTGATATCCTTCTTGATCAGGTGAACCAGCTCGATACCATCCATACGTGGCATATCTATATCTGTAATCACCATATCATACGTGCCACTGCGCACGGCATTCCAGCCATCCATACCATCAACCGCAACATCAACCTTATAACCATTATTTTCCAGAAGCTTGCGCTCCACTTCGCGTACCGTAATAGAATCATCAACCACCAGAATATTTTTTCTGGCACGTTTATGGCCTGCTATCTCATCATCATCAATTCGACTGAGGCGCCCCTGTTTAACAACCACCTCTATTGAGCGCAACATATCATCAACATCAATAATCAGGATTGGCGAACCATCTTCCATGAGTGCTGCGGCGCTAATATCATTCACCTTGCCCAGCGTTTTCGGTAAAGCATGAATCACCAGATCACGCTCACCAATAAAATGCTCCACCACCAAACCATAGCAATTATCCCGATCCCCTATAACCACCACACAAAGACTTCCCTGCGGATCCGTGCCACTTGTCATATCCAGAATCTGGGCAGCAGATACCAGACCCACGCGCCGCCCTTCAATATTCGCATATTGATGCCCCCCAATGGATTCGATGTGCGATTTTTCCAAACGTAAAATGCGCTGTATTCGCACCAGGGGAAAAGCATAAGGCTCGCCTGCAATATCAACCAATAACGCCGGAATAACTGACAAGGTCAACGGTAATTGCATCTGAAAACGCGTACCCTTGCCAAACCGTGATGTCACACGCACCATACCACGCATTTTTTGTACCGTATCATGCACGACATCCAGACCCACCCCGCGTCCGGATATTTCGGTCACCGCATCCCGCGTAGTGAATCCCGGCAAAAAAAGAAATGCGAGCAATTCTTCTTCGGTAAGATTAGCCGCCATGTCCGGTGTGACCAGCCCACGGTCTCGCACCTTGGCACGTAATTTTTCTATATTTACACCGCGACCATCATCCTCAATAACAATAGATAACATACCCGCCTGGTGGCAGGCAGATAAACGCAATGTACCTTTGGCAGGCTTTTCTGCCGCTGCACGCTCCTCAGGAGATTCAATGCCATGATCAACCGCATTACGTAATAAATGATTAAGAGGAGCCTCCATTTTCTCAAGAATTTCCCTGTCCACCATGGCTTCCTGTCCCTTGATCTCCAGGGTTGCATCCTTGCCCAGCGAACGCGCCACATCGCGCACCATGCGTGCGAAACCATGCACTCCATCACCAAAGGGACGCATACGACTGGTTACTACCTCACGTCGTAAGCGCCACGAAAGATTACTTAAGCGATTATCAAAAGATTCAATTTCCGACAAGCGTTCCGCCAGAAATTCCCGGCAAGAGGAAACTTTATGCCGGATTTCACGCAAAGAAGCATGCGCTTTCTTGCCGTGCTTATTATGTTCAAGACTTTCCGATAGCTTATCAATTAATCCTGCCAGTTCTGTCTGCTTGCGTTTGAGCCGCATCATTGACTGGGTATAAGGCCGTAGCCAGTTTGATTCAATCATCGCCTCGCCCGCCAGCCCCATCAGGCGATTGAGCTGATCTGCGCTTACTCTCAATACCCGGTCTTTAGGAGCATTTTCATGTTCTTTAACAGGGATTTTTAGCGACGTCTCCGGGTTACCCATGGGTACGGAAGCAAGCTGTTTCGGGGAAATTGCTTCACCAGAAAGTATCGTTTTCAGTGCCGCCAGCAAGCTATCGTAAAGTGCTTGATGCTGACTAACCCATGCATCCACTGACTCATCCAGCACAGCAATACGCGATATCATATCCACACCTTTCAGCAAAGCATCGACGTGACTTGATTGAAAGATCAATTCCCCGGCCTGTGCCGCAACAAAACTATCTTCCATCAAATGTGCCACATTCACTATAGGCGGTATGCCGACAAGACGTGCGGCACCCTTAATAGAGTGTGCTGCGCGCATCATGGATTCAAGATATTCGGTGAGCACGGGATTCTGCTCAAGAGATAACAGTCCCTCAGTTAAAACAGCGGCCTGCTGCTCAACCTCGGTGCGAAATAAAGCCAGCATTGAAGGATCAATCGGGGCAGCATCTTTCAGGTCATTTGCCTGATGAAGGTCTTCATCTGCGCCGGACAGGATGCCCAAGTGCGGTGAGCGCAGGCGACCGCCATGGATGGCGGAAGGTAGAGCAACGCAGGAGCGGTTGCCGGGAGCGCAAGAACCGCTAAGTTGCGTTTCCTCATTATAGCCTGATGTTTCCTTTACAACAGTTGATACGGCGCGTAAAACCCCGCCCAAGGCACTCAATACAACATCAAACTCTTTTTGATGTTGTGCCATCCATGACTCTGGCGAGCCTTGCAAAGCACCAATCTGTGCAAGCAGATCAGTACCCTGGAGCAGCGCTTCAGCATGATCTGCATTAAGCAACAACCTTCCCTGCTGCGCAGCGACAAAGACATCTTCCATAACATGCGCGACCTTGGCTGCGGGCGGCACATTCACCAACCTGGCAGCACCTTTTATGGAATGGGCTGCTCGCATCAGGTCATCCAATCGACCGTGCTCCGTTACATCCTGTTCTAATGCCAATAAATTTTCAGACAGTACGGCGGTTTGCTGCTCCACTTCAATGCGGAACAAATCAAGCATGGAGAGATCGCCCGCGTCCATCAGGTAATGCCTCGCTCTAATGCGGGAAACAACAATGCTTCGTCCAGACAACCAATATGATGTTCTTCATCGCCCTCTTTCCAGGACACCAGTCCAGATAGGTAATTCTTCGCACTATGCGTAACGGTAGCGGGAGCCGCCAATAAATCCTTATCAGAATAACGCCGAATACCACGTACTTCACCTACCGGAAATACATAACGTATACCATCTTTGGCTATAACAATCATACGTTCATAAATTCCCTTTGCAATATTGTCGCCCGGTATTCCACCTCTTTTAATATCCAGCAATTGCCCAAGAGACACACACAACTGCAACTCACCGCGTACATTTACCAGGCCGCGCAATACTTTTCCGCGTCGATGCGGAATACTGTGGACGCTGCGGAACTGGATCACCTCCTGAAACAAATGAGTTGGCAATCCCAGCCACTCTTCACCAATCCTGAATATCACAATGGATAGGGTGCTAATTTTTTTTGTACTTGCTTTGTTTTTCGCCAGCGCTACGGCTCCCTCCTGCATATATTCAGGAGAAATATCCCGATCCAACAATTGACGCGCGGCAGCAGAATATATTTTGCAATTGGCACAGTGGATAACCCGCTCCAATTCAGGGCAACGTGGCTTGACATGACCCCACACGCCAATTTTATTCCAGCAATCATCAATTTTTATTTCCGCCATACCTCTATCCATCAATCTTTTGTGGTCAGGCGCTTAGCGCGCGCCCGGTAAGTCGCCGCCGCTGCCAGATCACCTTGATGCTCGACCTGCCCAGCAAGATGAATCAACGCCTGATAATGTTTTGGGTCAAGATATAACGCCCTATGGAGTAATTCCTGGGAATATAGAATATGTCCTTGTGCTGCACGTATTATCGCCAACAAATAATAAGCATCAGCCGAAAATGCATCCAAGCCGAGTTGTTTCTCGCAAAGCAAACCTGCCTCCATCAATTCGCCACGATCGGCAAGTTGGGTTGCCTTTCTTAATAATCCTTCATAATTTCCATTCGGGATCGCTTCTGCCAATTTTTCTTTAATGATTTTCGGGGATGACGATTCAGGCTCGACTTCGGAGCGTGCAGAAATTCTGGTATTTTTTTTAAAATTCAGGCCATCTTTAGAATTCAGCCAGTCTTTAGAATTCCGTCCATTGACAACTTTATCATCCAAAGATATCGTCCTGTAAACTACTGCAGATTCGACACCCTTCCTGTAAGCAAACGCCCCTTCTCGCTGCACCAGGGAAAATAATGCACGATCAACACAACCTGACTCTGCATGACCAACAAAAAGCATACCCTGCTCAGCTAAAATACCATGCAATTTTATCAAGGCCATTGCTTGCGTGTGGCGATCAAAATAAATCAGTAAGTTCCTGCAAAAAATGGCATCGTATACCTTCCTATCACATAAAAAATTTTCATCCATTAAGTTTTCATGTGTAAAATTAACAGACCCTCGAACAGAATCATTGATTTCATAGCCATTCGTCACCGCATTAAAATAACGACTCACGGCATCTCCCTCATCACCACGAAATGAATTTCCACCATACACACCCAGTTTCGCGCGATCAATAATCCGGGTATTAATATCTACAGCATCAATATGGAACTGGTCTTTTTTAAGACCTGTATCCATAAGAACCATCGCAATAGAATAAGGTTCTTCACCACTGGAGCAGGGGATACTCAATACACGAAAAACCTTGCCGGGATGAGCTTTCAGCCACTCCATTGACACATATTCGGCCAACAGGCGAAACGGCTCGACACCACGAAAAAACCATGTCTCAGGAACCGTAACTTCATCAATTAATTCCTGTAATTCTATACGGGATGTTTTCAATAACTCAAAGTAGACCTGCTCATCAGCCAACTTGCAGGCCAACATACGCCTGCGCACAGAGCGGTCCATTGTGGAAGACCCGATGGAAGCGCTGTCCATTCCTATAATTTCTTTTAGCAGCACCTCTATTGGCCGAGTCAGCATGGATTATTGTGCCGTGCCATTATCAACGATATTTTTATCTCTACTATCGTAAAATAACAGTGATTTTACAGACTCAGGCAATACTCGCCTGATATCAACAACCTGGATCATGGCCTCGTTGTGGATGGCGATATCACCCAAAAAAGGCGCTTCATGCGTGACCACCCCGGAACTCGTGAAATCATGATCAGGAATCTTCAGGGTTTCCGTAATTTTTTCAATCAACAACCCCAACAAATGATGCGCTTCATTTTCATGCTGATAATCCACAAGAACTATACGTGAGCTTATGCGGTTGCGGGATGCCTGCGCGGTCATGAGCAAGGTTAAGTCAACCACCGGCACCACCTGTCCGCGATAATTAAGCAAGCCTGCCACATATTCCGGGCCATTAGGAAAATTCTTGAGGGCTACACTGGGCAACACTTCCGTTATATCACGCACATTAATTCCATAATTATCGTTACCCACGCTAAACAGCAAAATCATCATGTTATCGCTTACCTAACCTATGCTTTCTGCTACGCTGCCATTATCTTTTTAACAAGGTCACACTAACTCAGTACCTTGAAGCGCGATACACCATTCTGTAATCCATGAGCGGCTTCGTTTAGGCGTTCTATGACAATATTGGACTGCCTTAAAGAATCAACTGTTTGTTGTGCCGACTCGCTAAGTTGCACAATGGCCTGTTTGATCTGATCTGCACCCTGTGCCTGAGAATGCATGCCTTCGTTGACGCTTTCAAATCGCGGGGTAAGTTCCCGCACCTGGGCTATAATATGATTCAGTTGCAAACTGACTTGTCGCACATCATTGACACTGTGTCGCACTTCTTCAGAAAACTTATCAACGCTCATTACACCCGCCGTTACCGCAGACTGCATCTCCTTGATCATTTGTTCAATATCCCATGTGGCCACTGCTGTTTGATCTGCCAGGCGACGAATCTCAGTTGCCACCACCGAGAAACCCAAGCCATATTCTCCGGCTTTTTCAGCTTCTATAGCGGCATTGAGTGACAGCAGATTGGTTTGATCGGCTACTTTTGAGATGGTGGTTACCACTGTGTTGATGTTATTTGCCTTTTCGCTCAATACTTCAAGTTTTTCAGCAATGGAGGCGGACGCGTCCACCATCTGACGCATGGTTCCCTCCATTTTCTCCAGCGCAGACTGACCATCTGCGGCTGAGCTTGCAGTGCTTTCTGACACACGTGAGACGGCATCCATGGTATTCACCAGCTCCCTGGTGGTCGCATGAATTTCCGTTGCTGTGGCGACGACTTCATTAACCGTGACGGCCTGTTCTGTCATGGTCGCCTCCTGCTGGCGCGAAGTGGCCGCAATTTCTGTGGATGATGAGGTTACCTGAATACCGGAGCGCTGCACCTGGGATACCAGAACATTCAAATTATCCATCATGCGTTCCACTGCTATCGCCAATTGACCGATGGCATCATTCCCGACTACGTTAATCTTTCCCGTTAGATCACCTTCGGCTGCTTTGCTCACCACGTCCAGAATACTATCTACCTTCTCTCGCAGATCTTCCATGGCGATTCTCTTTTCATCAATTGAAAGGCGCAAGCTATCAATCATTACCTGTAAACCTGCGCCCAATTCGCCGACAGAATCATCACCAGAGAACGTAATTTTTCCTGTCAAGTCACCTTTTGCGGCCTTGCTTACAACGTCCAGCAACACATTTACCTTATTGCGCAGCTCCTGTGCCGCAGCATGTTCACGTGCCTCATTAGCATCGGCCATGTCTGCCATGTCATTAAATGCTTTCCCCAGGCGACCAATTTCATCTGAACTTGTAACATAATACCGCGCACCAGGATCTCCCTTACCACGTTTCGATATCACGTCCATAAGTCTTTCCAGGGGGCGCGTAATCCAGCCACGCAGCACCATGCTCGCCACAATCAAACCCAGCGCCATCAATACCACATTGGCGCTTGCACCTATCAATATATCCTCCTCTACTCTAGAGTCTAGCTCCGCTAATGAATAACTCACGCGCACTGCACCATTGACTGTACCTGAAGGCACGTTATGGCAAGCAAGGCAATTTACATCGGCGGTATTTGCTGTGGCTCTGAAGGGGGTTACCACGGTCAGCGCGCGCCCGGTCGAACGACGCTCTACCTGCACAACCTCTTCACCGCGCAATGCTCTGAAATCAAGCTCATCAACCGGCTTCTCATGCGCAAAGCCCGGCCCAAACTGTTTATTTACCGCCTCGCCACGCACCACACGCACATCCAATATTCCGTGCCGCTTTAATGCTTTTGTGCGTAAAATCTCGCGCTGATTCATCGTGCCAGTTAACATTAAGGTGTTCAGAGCATCAAAATACGACCTGGTAACATCTTTGGTTTGATTGGTGGCGAGTGCGAGAACATTCTCTTTCTCTCTCACCCCCGAATAAAATGTGACTGATCCCACCACTACAATAAACACCAGAGCCACGATCAAATTGACTTTCGCCAGAACCGGTAAACGGTTCAGCACAGGAATACGGTTAATCAGCGATAGCATAATGAAATGTCCTTTTTCTCGGCAAATAGACGATACTGCGGGGTCGCTTCCGGCATCCTGCCTCTGGCGACACTTGTGCGTCCCTGCACGGCGCAAGCACCCCCGTGCTACTCAGCGGCACAAGGCGCTAAAACTTTAATGGGGAGCTGAAGCGTTGGACTATATCTGCATTGAGAGCAGAACAAAAGGGCAAGAGGTTGAAAGTCGAGCAGAAACTATCAGTTTGAGGTGAGTCATGGATTGCGGTGGCTGGTGGGGTAGCATCCCCGGCTACGGACGCTTTATGTGATTTAACCCAGATATCCGGCAAAGGGCATGATAATTTCAGAAGACAAGGGAATACAGGCGCTTGCTATCGCCATCAGCAACACAATACCACCCTGACCCAGGCTGGACACACTCACGATAACAAAATCCGCCAGAATTGCAATCACTTTTTCAATCACTGCTCATCACCAGAAATAAAGCAACACCAGCGCACCCAAGCCGATGCGGTAATAGGCGAAAATTGTGAAATCGTGGCGCGCCACATACCCCAGAAACAATTTCACCACCACCAGTGCGGTCACAAACGCAGACAAAAATCCGGCAGCAAATATCCCGCCATCTTCCATCTGCAATAAATCCCGGCTTTTGTATAGATCATATAGCGTGGCTGCAAACATGGTGGGCATTGCCAGAAAAAAAGAAAATTCCGTGGCAGTGGTGCGCGACAAACCACTGACCAAGCCCCCCATAATCGTCGCACCGGAGCGCGATACACCGGGAAACAGCGCCAACATCTGCGCCAGACCCACCTTAAAAGCATCCATGGGGCGCAACTCCTCTACGCTCATGATGCGCGGCTTATACAGTTTGCGCTCAATAATCAAAATCGCAATGCCCCCCACTATCAAGGCGCAGGCAACACTGACGGGGTTAAACAGATAGGCCTTGATGGTTTTATGCAGCAGCAGACCCACCACTGCGGCTGGCATGAAGGCGATCAGCAAATTCAACACAAAACGCTGTGACGCAGATGTATCCAAGCTGCCCAGCACGCTGAATATTTTAGCCCGGTATAGCCAGGCGATGCCCAGCACCGCACCGAGCTGAATGAAAATCGCAAAGGTTTTTGCGCGTTCCCCGGTAAAATTCATCAGGTCTTGGGCAATAATAAGATGTCCCGTCGAGGACACCGGCAAAAATTCAGTTAACCCCTCTAAGAAACCTAACAGCACGGCCTTCAATAACAACATACTATCCATGAAAACCTCAGCGTGACGTTACTCAACGAGCGTTAAAAATGGGGGTATTCTATATGATAAACATGACGGGGTGTCATGTATTACTTCTGCGGGCGGCTCCTGCGCATCTCGGCAGCGCAGCGGTGTGCTCTAATCGCAGCAGCAGAAGACAGGATTTATTACGCACTCGAACAGTGCGGCTGTTGCGCAAACCTATAACCATGGGCAATACAATAATCCAGCCACTCGCTCAGGAAGCGGTTAATGCGGCATTTTTCTCGGAGATTGGGCACATTCAAGGTGGCATCAGGATGAAATATCTGTAACTGTGACTGGCATTGATAACTCAAAACCTCGGCCACCCGCGCATCATGATAAATGCGGATTTTCATAAACGGGTCAATGACCAGCGCATCATCCATGCAAAGATGATGCGTCAAGGCAATCGTGGTGGTGTATTTACTGTGTCCCAGAATAGTCAATTGCAGACCCATGCCATCCGCGCCATGAGACAACAATACCCCGTGCGCCGACACAAGCGTGGGCGCCAGCCATGCCAACCGCTCAAAGTTAGCCTCATAGTAGCCCGCTTGCTGACTCACATCGACCTTCATAGTCCTTTGGCCCATTTGGTTGTGTCGCTCAAGCGCATTATCACCTGTCATTAATAATAGCGTCCAGCCCTGAAAAAACTTTTGCTGTGGCGTCACCCTAATCATAATAATAATCCAAAAGTTTCATGGATTCGGGATAAAATAGCCAGACTCGCTCCTGAAGGCTTGGCTTATTGATGATCTCTCCTACTCAACTACCCCCTCCCACACGACGGGAACTCTTCGCCTGGATGATGTACGATTTCGCCAATTCGGGCTATACCACCGTTGTTCTTACTGCCATTTTCAATGTTTACTTTGTCAACGTCATCGCGGGTGGAGCAGACAAACCGCTGCAGGCCGAAGCCACCCTGTTGTGGACGGTGGCCATAGCGATTGCGAATGGGCTGGTATTGTTATCTGCGCCCGTTCTGGGCGCGATTGCGGATCATCTGGCCGCCAAAAAACGCTTATTGCTGGCATCGTCACTGGGATGTGTGATTGCCACTGCCCTGCTGGGCCTGGCAGGCCCAGGAGACGTGGCGCTGGCCATGACGCTGCTGATTATTGCCACGGTGATGTTTGCCACCGGCGAAAACCTGATCGCCGCCTTTCTGCCGGAACTCACCACACCGGACAATATGGGGCGTCTGTCAGCGTGGGGATGGACGACAGGTTATCTGGGAGGATTACTGGTGCTCGGCCTGTGTCTGGCCATTATTATGGGCGGCGAGGCGCGGGGATTTTCGGCGCAAGATACCGTACCCCTAACATTGCTTACCGTCGCCATTGTCTTTGCCCTGGCAGCCACGCCCACATTTTTATGGCTGCATGAGCGTGCTCAGCCCATGACAAGACAGCCAAGGCCACTGGGGCAAAACTATAATTATTTAAGTATTGGCTTTCAACGCCTGCGCCACACCCTGGTTCACGCGCGGCATTACACGGACTTATTTCGCTTCCTGCTGGCGCTGACGGTGTATACCTGCGGCATCAACACCGTCATCGTGCTGGCCGCCATCTACGCCCAGCAGATCATGGGCTTTAACACCCAGGACACCATCCTGCTGATTCTGGTGGTGAACATTACCGCCGCCGTGGGCGCTTTTATATTTGGTCACGTGCAGGATCGCATCGGCTCGATACCCACCCTCGCCATCACCTTGCTGGTGTGGATCAGCGCGACTGTGCTGGCTTATTTCACCACCCGCCGCGCCGAATTTTGGGTAGTCGCCAATCTGGTCGGCCTCGCCATGGGTGCCAGCCAATCGGCTGGACGCGCCCTTATCGGCCAGTTTTCCCCACCCGCCCGTACTGCAGAATTCTTCGGACTGTGGGGCTTGGCTGTGAAATTATCGGCCATCATCGGTCCCCTCAGTTACGGCCTAATCACCTATCTGACC
>JANOOA010000114.1:0-2823 GCA_031421115.1 Gammaproteobacteria bacterium
TATCAGGAAATGGAGCAGTGGCAGGTTAACGCGGGAGGTAAAACTATCCATGCCAAACGTGTACCGGGTTATTTTCGGAAGATTAAACTGCTTACAGCATCGTTGTGGCTGGGCTTCTTTTTAGTGCCTTATTTGCGTTGGGGCGAAAAGCAGGCAATATTGTTCGACATACCCAACCGCCAGTTCCATTTTTTCAGCACTACCATCATGCCGCAAGACATGTGGATGCTATCGTTGCTGTTGCTGTTGCTGGCGATGACGCTGTTCGCTGTTACCGCTGTGGCGTCGCGTGTGTTTTGCGGATATTTTTGTTTTCAAACCGTGTGGACTGATGCGTTTACCTGGATAGAAGCCAAGCTGGAGGGCAGCCCGCAGCTCAGGCGCAAGCTCGATGCCGCTCCGTGGGATACACGTAAAATCCGCATTAAAACTACCAAACACGCGCTGTGGCTTGCGCTGGCCGTGTTGACCGGGGTGAGTTTTTCAATCTGGTTCACCGATGCGTATGAATACTGGGGCAACCTGACGCGGTTTGATATTTCGCTGGTTCCGCTGGTTGTGCTGCTGATGTTTATCGGCGGGACCTATTTTCTGGCCGGATTCATGCGCGAGCAAGTTTGTTTTTGGCTGTGTCCCTACGCGCGCATCCAGGCGGTGATGATAGATGCGCAAACCGTGTTGCCCACCTACGACTACAAACGCGGAGAGCCGCGTGGAAAGTTACACCAGCATGAAACCGCTACGCAGACTGCCGCCAGCGGGGATTGCATTGCATGCTTTCAGTGCGTACAAGTGTGTCCGACCGGAGTTGACATACGCGAAGGGCAGCAGATAGGTTGCATCACCTGCGGGTTGTGCATTGATGCCTGCGATTCAGTGATGGAAAAAATCGGTCGCCCGAAAGGCTTGATTCGCTACGCATCGCTGGACGAAATGGCAGGTCGCCCGGTGAAAAAGCTATATCAGCATCCGCGCCCACTTGCCTACATGCTGATTTTTACCTTGGCGATGGGTGGAATTGTGTACGGCTTGACTCATTTAGGCTCGCTCAAACTTAGAGTCATTCCCGAGCGTCAACCTTTGTTTACCGAACTAAGCAACGAAGTGATACAAAACAGATATGATGTGAAGGTGGTCAATAAACAAGCGACAGATCGTTATGTGCAGGTGTCGGTAATCACTGCTTTACGCGGCTACCGGTTGGTTGGTGCAGAACAGCCATTACTGGTTAAGCATGGCAAAGATACGTCTTACACCATTTACGTCAAAGCCCCTGAAAGCGGTATAGACAGTGAAATTACTCCAATTACTTTTCGCGTGCAGGACAAAGACGACGCGCAAAGTTTCGCCGAGTATGAAACCAGGTTTAACGCGCCGCCAAAATAATGGCTGGTGTAACTAAGGAGATTGCAATGCAACAAGCACGTACTGGATTATCCAAAAAATGGATGTACATATTGATCGGAATGATTCTTGCCGGTATTTCGGGTAGCGTAGTTTTGATGGCTATTACGACGCAGCATATGCCGAATTTGGTGTACAAGAACTACTACGACGAGGGTCGCAAATTAGAAACGACCATTTTGCAGCAAATGGAAGCGCGCAAGGCGCTGGGCTGGGATATGCAGTTGCAAATACCTTCCACAATAATTGGAGAAACGGTGACCTACTTATTGGGTTCATCGGGCACCTATAAATTTTCCGTACAAGATAAAACCAGTCGCGCATTATCCGGTGCGCAGGTCACGTTATTCGCATATCGCCCCTCTGATTCAAGAGCGGATTTGCAAGTGGAAATGGTTGAAGTGTCTGCGGGTAACTACCAGGCACACCTGAACCTGCCTCTGCAAGGTGCATGGATGTTGACTGCACAGGCAAGGCTGGGCAAAGACGTGTCCGAAGTGACGCGAAATATTTACGTGTTGCCAGAGCAATAAATCCTTCAGAAATGACCGAGCCAGCAGAGCCAGCGCAACACGCAGGATGTTTTCATTGCGGGCTGGATATCCCGAGTGGTATTCACTTGCACAGCGAACTGGCCGGGAAATCGCGCCAGTTCTGTTGTTTCGGATGCCAGTCGGTATGCAATGCGATTTTTGCGGCTGGTTTGCAGGGCTACTATAAGCGCACTCCGGAGGGCGTGCTGCTGGCCCCGCCACCCGAACCCCCCAAAGACATCGAGATTTACGACATCGATGAAGTCCAGCAGGAATTCATAACCATCCAGGGTGAATCGCGCGATATTCACTTATTGGTCGAGGGTATCCACTGCGCGGCCTGTGTGTGGCTGATCGAACGCGCCATGCAGCGTACCCCGGGGGTGGAGCTGGCACAGGTGAATCTGGCCGGCAAACGCATGCGCCTGCGTTGGGATAATCGGCGTGTCAAACTCTCCGAATTACTGCGCGCGCTCGCCAGAATCGGTTACTCCGCCGTGCCTTATGATCCTGAAAGCGCCGAAGGGATCATCAAGCGAGCCAATCGCGCCATGTTGTTCCGCGTGTTCTTCGCCGCTTTCACCATGATGAACATGCTGTGGATATCGATTGCGCTGTATAGCGGGGCGAGCGATGATGAGTTCCGCGATTTCTTCCATTGGGTGGGTTTTGCGCTGGCTACGCCGACGCTGTTGTATTCCGGCTTTCCGTTCTATCGCGGCGCATGGGGCGGCTTGCGCGCCGCACGACTGACCATGGATTTGCCGATCACGCTGGGCTTGTCCGTGACCTATTTTTACTCGTTATACATCACCCTCAGCGGCAGCACAGTGGGTGAGGTATATTTCGACACCGTTACCAATCTGATATTCGTGATTCTGGTTGG